>WGDG01000116.1 GCA_015493425.1 Sulfurovum sp. | reverse complement strand
CGAGTCCATAAGGCCTTTTGAGAGCCTGACGGCTTTGCCGTCCTTGAGGTCGATTGCGGGAAGAATTGTCATTTTTGAACTCCATCGAAAATGGATTGATGATTGATGATGGATGATGGATGATGTTGGTATGCATCGCGTGGCGATGCTTTTATTGTTAGGTATGTTTGCATGTTTATCCTTTGTAGGGTGCGTAATCACGCACCATTCTATAGTTTTGTGAAATTTTCGATGATCTTCAGACCATTCTCATGGCTCTTTTCAGGGTGGGGCTGGATGCCGAAGACATTTTCGTTTTGTACTGCTGAGACAAATTCGTATCCGTAGTAGGTCTTTCCTATTGCGTAGGTATCGTCACAGACGGCATGGTAGGAGTGGACAAAGTAAAGATAGAATTCATTCGGAAGCCCATCAAAAAGTACAGAACTCCCATCATCCATCATCCATCTTCCATCTTCCATCTTTTTCGTGCGCTGCACAAAAAGCTCGTTCCATCCCATATGCGGTACTTTCAGCGGATGATCGAATTTGCTTTCATCAAACGCCACAACTTTACCGGGAATGAGTCCAAGACCTTTATGTGCGCCAAACTCTTCGCTGCTCTCAAAAAGAAGCTGCATCCCCAGACAGATACCAAGCAGCGGTTTGCCGCTTTTTGCAAACGCTTTGACAGCTTTGTCCATGCCGTTACTTTCCAGATGTGCCATTGCATCTCCAAAGGCTCCGACACCCGGCAGAATGAGCTTATCATAACTCTCCAGTTTCTCCGGATCACTTTCAAGTTTCGCGTCGGCACCTACTTTTTTAAATGCGTTGATGACAGAAGCGAGGTTACCCATGTTGTAGTCGACGATGCCTATCATGCAGACCATCCCTTTAGTATGTATCAAAATAATCGTGATTATATCAAATTAAATTGAAAGGGGCACAGAGTGTGCCCCTTTTAGGATATTTCGATAAAATTATACAAATTTTACAAAGGGTGGGTATGCGGATTGCAATCGTCAAACTTTCAGCTATGGGTGACATTGTCCATGCGATGGTTGCATTACAGTACTTGAAACGGTTTAATCCTACATTAAAAATAGACTGGCTTGTCGAGGAGTCATTTGCTCCTTTGTTGGAATATAATCCGCATATTAATGCTATTTTGCCGATCAATCTTAAACGCCTGAAGAGGGAAAAAACGGCACTCTTTGATGAAATAAAAAAAGTGCGTACTTATGCCGGTAACGGATATGATATGGTCATCGATGCACAGGGGCTGTTCAAGTCCGCATTGGCAGCCCGGTTGCTGGGTAAAAACCGTGCAGGGTTTGACAGGCATTCCATCCGGGAAAAAGGCGCGGCATGGTTGTACAGCAGGCATATTGCTGTACCGTATGAAACGAATGTAGTCGAGCGTAACCTTACACTGATACTCGAAGCGATGGATATACCGGAGAAAAATATTCCTGTACTGTCGGAACTTGAAACAATGGTTCCGTTTTTATTCTTCTCTGAAGAAGATCGTCAAAGGGTAGAGTGCTTTTCGAATACATCGTTACCCACCATTGTGACCATTGTCGGTTCAAGTTGGGAGAGTAAGGTGTACCCCAAAGAGAAGTTTGCCGAAGCAATAGGAATGCTTGAAGGAAACCATCTTCTTGCCTGGGGGAATGAGGCAGAGCATGACCGAGCGCTTTTTATTGCAAAGCAAACAGGTGCGAAAGTGTTGCCGAAACTCTCTCTAAATGAACTCAAAGCTGTTATCGCATCGGCTGATCTTGTCATTGGCGGTGACAGCGGCCCGACACATATGGCATGGGCACTTAAAAGACCAAGTATTACACTATTTGGACCCACCCCGTCGTTTCGTAATACTGTACAGACAAAAATCAACCGGGTACTTGACTGCGGCAAGACTATAGATCCTCTGCGGCTTGATAAAACAGACAGATGTATCGTAGATATCGATCCTTCTGAAGTTGTTACCCTGGCAAAGGAGTTGCTGTCATGACCGATATGCTGTATGTGTGGGCGTTTAACTTTTTCAGGTTCCTTATAAGGATTTTGCCTGCTCCTGTCACGGATACGATTATCAAGGGCTTGGCCTGGTTGATTTATATGTTTGACAAAAAACACCGTAAAATTGCAGAGGTTAACCTCGATTTGGCATACGGCGATACACTGAGCAAAGAAGAGAAAGAGAAGATCATCAAAACCGTGTACCAGAATATGCTTTTTTCCCTGATGGATTTTGTCAAAAACCAGGGTATCAGCAAAGAAGCACTTTTGAAAAAAGTCACCTTTAAAAATGAAGCCGTACTCGAAAAAGCACGTGCTGAAGGGAAAAAGGTCATTTTGGTGACAGCACACTATGGTAACTGGGAGCTTGTAGCCCTTGCCATTGCCGCGAAGTTTGGCAAGATGACCATTATCGGACGCAGTCTCGATGCACCACGGATGAACGAGATCCTCAAGCAGAACCGGGAGCAGTTCGATATTGAGCTTGTTGACAAACAGGGTGCGATGAAAGCGATGATACAGGCACTCAAAACCGACCGCATGCTGGGACTTCTGGTAGACCAGAATACTGCCGGAAGCGAAGGATTGCTAATAGATTTCTTTGGAAAACCGGCACGTCATACCCCTTCTGCCGCCATTCTTGCGCGACGTTTTGATGCTGTGATCATTCCGGTATTCATTACCACAGTGGATCATCGGCACTTTACACTGACCTTTTACGATCCCATCGATACGCCAAAGAGTGATGATAAAGATGCTGATATTCACGACTCTGTGCAAAAACAGGCTACAATAACGGAACAAGTGATCCGTCAGAAACCTGAAGAGTGGTTTTGGCTGCACCAGCGTTGGAAAAATCAATTTGAAGAGAGGTATAGACAGTGAAGATCGCCGTAGCGGGAACAGGGTATGTGGGGCTTTCAAACAGTGTCCTGCTGTCACAGCACAATGATGTGACAGCATTGGATATCGTTCCCGAAAAAGTTGATATGGTCAATCGGGGAACTTCTCCTATTGAAGACAGTGAGATCGAGAGCTATCTTCCCAAAGCCATTCATGGTGAATTAGAGGGAAGTTTAAAGGCGACAACGGATAAAAACGAAGCTTACAAAGATGCCGATTTTGTTATCATAGCGACTCCGACAGACTATGACCCGGAAACAAACTATTTTAACACCAAGTCGGTTGAAGCAGTCATCAAAGATGTTCTCAGCGTCAACCCCGATGCGGTGATGGTGATCAAATCTACTGTACCTGTGGGCTATACCAAAGAGACAAGAGAGCGTTTTGGAATTGACAATCTGATTTTCTCTCCGGAGTTTCTGCGTGAAGGCAAAGCGCTCTATGACAATCTTTACCCCAGCCGCATTGTCGTGGGAGAACGCAGCGAGCGGGCAAAAACATTTGCGAATCTGCTTGCCCGGGGGGCACTCAAAAAGGATGTTCCTGTACTTTTTACCGACTCGACGGAAGCTGAGGCGATTAAACTCTTTTCCAATACGTATCTTGCTATGAGAGTGGCGTATTTCAACGAGCTGGATTCCTATGCAGAGACACATGGACTTGACAGCCGCCAGATCATTGAAGGGGTGGGGCTCGATCCACGTATAGGGACGCACTACAACAACCCGAGTTTTGGTTACGGAGGCTACTGTTTGCCCAAAGATACCAAGCAGCTGCTGGCCAACTATAAAGATGTACCTTCGAATATGATACGGGCCATTGTTGATGCCAACAGTACCCGAAAAGACTTTATTGCCGACAGTATTATCAAACGGCTCAAAGACCGCAACCCATCCGAAAAGTACCCCAACGGTGTGGTGGGCATCTACCGTTTGACCATGAAGCAGGGGTCGGACAACTTTAGAAGCTCTGCCATTCAGGGGATTATGAAGCGCATCAAGGCCAAAGGGGTTGAGGTGGTCATCTACGAACCGGTACTTGAAGAGGAGCGTTTCTTCAACTCCCGTGTCATTCGTGACCTTGAAGAGTTCAAGCAGATCTCTGATGTTATTGTCGCCAACAGGCTTTCAGAAAGCCTGAAGGATGTGGCACAGAAGGTCTACACCAGAGATATATTCGGAGAGAATTGATGAAAATACTTGTAACGGGAAGCGCGGGGTTTATCGGGTTTCATTTGGCACAAAAGCTGCTTGAACGCGGTGATGAGGTGGTCGGCATCGACAACCTCAACGACTATTACGATGTCAACCTGAAATATGCCAGACTCGAGAGGCTTGGCATCGACCAGGAGGCTGTAGTGGACGGCGGTGAAATGGGGGTCGCCTCCTCAGCGTACCCCGGAAAATACCGTTTCATCGCTATGGATCTTGCCGATACGGCAAAGATGATGACGCTCTTTGAAACAGAGAAGTTCGATGCGGTCTGTAACCTTGCCGCACAGGCGGGGGTACGATACTCTCTTGAGAACCCGCACGCGTATGTGCAAAGCAACGTGGTAGGGTTTGCCAACATTCTGGAGGGGTGCCGCCACACCGGCGTGAAAAATCTCTGCTTTGCTTCAAGCTCCTCCGTCTACGGTTTGAACAAATCACAGCCATTCAAAACAAGCGACCATACCGACCATCAGGTGAGCATGTATGCAGCGACAAAAAAATCCAACGAGATGATGGCGCACACCTATGCTCACCTCTACGGTATTCAGGCAACCGGACTGCGTTTCTTCACCGTCTACGGACCGTGGGGAAGACCCGATATGGCGCCGATGCTCTTTGCAGACGCTATTTTGAACGACAGGCCTATCAAGGTATTCAACCATGGAAAGATGAGCAGGGACTTTACCTATATTGACGATATTGTCGACGGTGTCATCAAGGTACTGGACAAGCCGGCGACACCTGATGCCGCTTTTGATCCTATGCAGCCAAACCCCGCCATCTCTTCTGCGCCTTACCGCATCTATAACATTGGCAATAACGCGCCGGTAGCCTTGATGGCATTCATCGAAACAATGGAGAAGGCGCTTGGGAAAGAGGCACAGAAAAACTTTATGCAGATGCAGCCCGGAGATGTCGAATCGACCTATGCCGATACGTCAGCACTGATAGAGGAGTTTGACTACAAACCCTACACGCCGCTTGAAAAAGGGGTAGGGGAATTCGTAAAATGGTATAAAACCTTCTATGGCTACAACTAATCCGCTCTCTGTCGTTCTCATCACCTACAACGAAGAAAAACATATCGCCGATGCGGTAAAGTCGGCACAGTTTGCAAATGAGATACTGGTACTTGACAGCGGTTCGACAGACAGAACCTGCCAGATCGCTGCTGCATTGGGAGCAAAGGTGGAACAGCAGGAGTGGCTGGGGTTTGGAAAGCAGAAGCAGCGTGCCGTGGCGCTTTCGGAAAACGACTGGGTATTCGTGCTCGATGCGGATGAACGTATTACCAAAGCGCTGCAAGAAGAGATAATACAAGTGCTTGAAACTCCCCAATATAGCGCCTATTTCGTGCCTCGTTTGAACTACTTCTGGGGAAAGCCTATCCGTCACGGAGGACTCTACCCAGACAGTACCATTCGGCTTTTTGACAGACGCAAAGCGCACTTTGATGATGCCCCTGTGCATGAATCGGTACATACAGCAGAAAAAACAGGTACGCTTGCCTCACCTATGGAACACCTTGCCTATGAAAGCATCGAAGCCTTCATCACCAAGCAGAACCGCTACTCGACATTGCACCATAAAAAGCCAAACAGGCTCAAGGCGCTCTTCAATCCCTGCTGGACTTTTTTTAAGCTCTACATCATCAAGCGCGGCTTTCTTGATGGCTGGGACGGCTTTGTTATTGCAAGGCTATATGCACAGTACACCTTCTGGAAGTATGTAAAATGAAAATTCTAGTTATGAAATTCAGGAACATCGGCGATGTGCTTTTGACCGCACCGCTTTTTGAAAACCTGCGGCGCTGCTATCCCGATGCACAGATTGATGCGGCGGTGAATGCCGGTACTGAAACAATGCTTACCCATAACCCCAATGTTGATGTTATTCATGTGTATGACCGCGAACGTATCAAGAAACTGTCTCTTTGGAAACGGCTCAAGGCCGAGGTGGCGTTTGTACGGAAAATACGCGCCCAAAAGTACGATATGGTCATCAACACGACCGGGGGTGACAGGGGTGCGCAGATAGCGCTGGTCAGCGGTGCCGGGGTCAAAGTGGGCTACCCTGTCAAAAAGAACCGCCTGCTCAAAAATGTGTTTACCCGTACACTGCCTGAACAAGAGTTTCGACATACGGTAGAGACCAATCTGGATGTGCTTCGTGTGCTTGGCTTGCCGGTAGAGACTAAGCGGGTTTCTATCTTCTGGAGCGAAGCGGATGAAGTGGAAGGACTACCCAAACGTTTTGTGCATATTCATCCCGTTTCCCGCTGGCTCTTCAAGTGCGTGGCAGATGAGACGATGGCGATGATGATTGACTATGTGGAAAACACGCTGAAAACAAAAGTGGTTCTTACTGCCGCACCGGTGGAAGAGGAGATGCAAAAGATTGAGGCCATTTTAAGCCACTGCAGTAGCAAGCCGGTCAATATGGCAGGAAAACTGACACTCAAGCAGACAGCGGCACTCAACAAAAAGGCAGCCTTTTTCATCGGTGTCGACACGGCCATTATGCACATCAGCGCAGCAAACGATGTACCGGTACTTGCCTTTTTCGGCCCAAGCGGTGCAGACCACTGGGGACCGTGGGACAACGATGAGAAGGGATCCGGCTACAGACAGAGAAAAGGCTTTCAGACGATGGGGCGTCACCGTGTCATACAGGAAAGCTGGGAGTGTGTTCCGTGCGGCAAAGATGGGTGTGAAGGGACCAAGATCAGTGACTGCCTTATGAGGCTTGATATGGCTTTCATCCAGCAGAATATCGATGCAATAGATCAAACAACAAAGGTGGCAAAATAGGATGGCAATAAAGGTTTTACATACGGAGTGGTCCGACGGCTGGGGCGGGCAGGAGATACGTATTGTCAATGAAATGATTGCAATGCGTGAAAAAGGTATTGAGCTTTTTTTGGCATGCCGGGAAGATGCAACTATTAAAGAAAAAGCCCAGGAGGCGGGCTTTAAAGTCTTTACCCTTCCTTTTCGTGGAAATACAGATATCAAAACACTCTATGGACTGACCAGGATTATCAAAAAACACAATATTGATATTGTCAATACACACAGTGGCAAAGATACATGGGTAGGGGGACTTGCTGCAAAGCTTACCGGAGTTAAATTCATCAGAACCAGACACCTCTCAAACCCCATCAACAGCAGTCGAACGAACTTCATCAACGAGTTAGCCGACTTTATTTTTACCACAGGAGAGAGTGTCCGAAATGATATGATTGAACATAACAGGATCGATCCTGAAAAAATTCTGTCGGTACCGACAGGCATAGATGCCACACTGTTTGATCCGGCACGTTACGACCGTCTGGAAGCGAGGAAAAAGTTCGGATTTGAAGAGGATGAAATTGTCATCGGCATTGTTGCAGTGCTGCGGCAGTTTAAACGGCATGACCTTTTTTTGGAAGCTGCAAAAAGTTTGCTGGAAGAATCAAGGGGAAAGAAGCTGAAGTTTGCCATTGCGGGGGACGGGCCTCAGAAAGAGAGAATTGAAACACTTGCACAAGAGTTGAATATTACAGATAACGTAGTAATGCTTGGACATCTTGACAATGTTCCCGAGTTCTTACGTGCCATTGATGTTTTTGTACTTTCCTCTGATTCAAAAGAGGGGGTGCCTCAGTCAGTGATACAGGCGCTTTTGATGAACAAAAAGGTTGTGGCAACCAATGCCGGAAGTACAGCGGATCTGCACAATGATGAGAACTTTGTTTTAATTCCGGTAAACAACAAAGAGGCGATCGTAAAAGGTATACAGCTGCAGATTGAAGCAGAAGAGAAAAACACAAGAGCATATATGCTTGAAAATTTTACAACTCAGACGATGGCGAAGACATTGGAGCGGGTGTATAAAGAGTTATTGTATGAAAATGCTGAATCTTGTCAATAAAATCCTTCTAAAACAGGCGGCTTACAGTACACAGCCCAATAGACTTAAAAATGTATTGGTAGTTTCCAATACAGGGCTGGGGGATACTATTTTATCCTCGCCTGCTATTAAAACACTTCGAAAAAGTTTTCCTGATATAAAAATAACTTTTATGATTAATAAAATGATGTATCCGCTCTATAAAGAATTTGGGTATGTAGATGATTTTATTTTGTATGGTACAGGTATACTGAATCAGTTAAAAATTGTACAGGAGATACGCCAAAGAGAAATAGATACCATCTTTTTGTTTCACTCCAACGGCCCGGAGGATGTATTCTTTTCAATGTTGAGTGGCGCAAGTAATATTTTAAAGGTTACAGACAATGTGGATCATCCGTTCAAAAAGATATTTTTGAACCAGCCAAACAGGAAACATCAACATATCATTGAGACCAAAATCGACCTGGTACAGTTATATGCACCGAAAGTGATTGACACTACCATGGAGATAGGGTATAAGCCAAAAATAGAGAAAAAAGTTGATACAAACCGAAAGAGGGTAGGTTTGCAGGTGGGTGCGCAGGACCTGTATAAAATCTGGCCTATTGAGAAGTTTATCCGTTTGGCTCAGGAGCTTGACAGGGGAGAGAATATCCAATTCGTACTGCTTGGTGCGACACCGCTGGAAAAGAGCTATACTGACCGTTTTATGAAAGAAGTAAAGTCCAAGCATAGTATAATCAATGTATGTTGTAAAACATCGATTACCGAATTGGCTGATACAATTAAAAATCTTGATATATTAATCACCAATGATACAGGTGCATTGCACTTGGCGATTGCTCTGAAAGTGCCGACGATTTCACTTTTCGGGCCGACAGATTATCAGATATATGGTCCTTATCAGGATCCTGAGTTGCATACGGTTATACAAAAAGATGGTTTCTTTGTGAATAACAAGCCCAAAAAGCAGCGAGGTCAAGAGGGTATTGATTTGATATCGGTAGAGGAAGTAGTGGATGCATACAGACAATTTGAAAAAAAGCAGTACAATGATTGATCTTAAGAATAAAAAAATACTTCTGGTAAGAAACGATAATATTGGTGACCTCATTTGTACTACCCCGGCCATTGAAGCATTGCGAAAAAAGTATCCCAATGCACAGATAGACATTGTTGTCAACTCCTACAATTACGATGCGATCCATAAAAATCCTTTTGTCGATACCGTCTACTGTTATACGAAGCCAAAGCATACAAAAAAGCTGAGTGAGAAGCTTAAGGCGGGGCTGGGCAAATTGAAAATACTGTTTGATATCCGAAAAGAGAAGTATAATGCGGTGGTCGTATTTCGAACCGGCTACTCGAAATCGGCAGAACTGTTTGCTTCGGTTGCAGGGGCGGTACATAGGGTTGGTGTAAAAAATCCAAAGGGGCAGGATGGTTTTACCACGCATATTCCGTTTTCAGAGGATCGTCATGAGGTTGAATTCTGTTATGACTGTCTGGTACCCTTTGGGGTTGAACCGGGAAAAGAACGTCCAAGGTTTTATATAAAAGAGGATTTGAAAAAGAGATATGATGATCTGCAAACGGAAGTTGTTTTCCACATCTCTGCTCGTATGCAAGAGAACAAGATGAGTTATGAAAAGCTCAAAACAGTTTTGGATTTACTTGGGAGACCCGTGGTTATTACCGCAGAACCGGATGATTTTGAAGTGGCAAAAAAATTGGCAAAGCATACACCATCACGATTTATCAAGACAGAATCTTTTTTAGACCTTGGTGCTTTGCTCATGAGAGCAGAACTCTTCATAACGCTTGAGGGAGGAGCAATGCATCTTGCACCGGCTCTGGGCGTGCCGACAATGGCTCTGTTTGGAAAATCTCCTTTGGAAAGATGGTACCCCTGGGGCTACAAAAACCTTGTCATACAGGATAAAAGCAAAAAAGCCGAAAATATTGAGAATGAAAAAATAGTGGCAAAAGTCAATGAAGTATTGAACAAACACAGTGCCGGAGCGAATGAAGATGCTTAAGCAGTTGTTGCGAAAAAAGGTTAAAACCCATGCACAGATGCATTGTGAAGTCACCCCTCATGATATTGAAAATGCAGAGTCAGTACTCTTTTCTGTGTTTGCACGGTATGGTGACGGGATCATTTCATTTAAAGTTATTAATGCGTTTATCGCCCAATATCCCCGAAAGCGCTACGCTGTTTTGACAACTCGACAGCATCTTCCCTATGCAAAAGCGATTATCAAATCAGAAAATGTTACTTTTTTAAAGGTGAACAAACGCAATCCATGGGAACTTTACCGTACGGTAAGGTACCTCAGAAAAGAGCATTTTGATTTGGGCTTCAACCCATGGGGACACGGGGATGACAGTGAATTTTTTCTTACCTACTGCAAAAAGTTTTCTTTCTTCAAAAAGATGGATAGTTTTTCAAAGACGGACAACCTTTACGACAGAGTCCGCTACTATTTGCATTTACCTGTGCAGACGCAGAAAGTGTTAAGAGAACCGACATTCACATCGGTTAACAATGTTCTGATCGCACCTATCTCTTCGGATGTTACGAAAAATATAGATACGGTTTCACTGGAGCGGCTTATTGGACAGCTCAAACAAAAGTTTGACAATCCGACCATAACGGTTTCTATACCAAAGGGGTATGAAAAGATGGCTGAAGGTGTCGAGCAGTTTGTCTTTTCGAAAAGTACAAAGGCCTCATCTGCCTATGTGAGACAAATGCTTGATACCGATCTGTTTGTTGGTGTCGATTCCGGCCCTTTGCATCTGGCATTGGCACTGGGAGTAGAGAGCATAGCAGTATTTGGTCCAACAGCCCCTTTTACTATTTTGGACAACAATGACCGTGTTAAAGTAGTGAGAGACCAGTCGCTTCACGGCATATTCTGTTTTGTCAAATCCTGTAAGGATCCGATCTGTATCAAGAGGCTTTTTGAGAAGGGTATTTTTAACTGTACTTATGACGAAGAAACGACAGTTGATCTGGAGGAAGCGCAATGCCCTCTAAAATAAAAGTATGCCAATATGTGCCGCATGGCGCGATTCCTGACAAGAGAGGGTTTGCTCCGGCAATCGTGGCACAAAACTATGCTAGGTATATCGATAAAGAGAAGATCGATATCTATTTTATTGCAAACCGGGAGAACGATCCTCTCTCACATGAATATACAGAAGTAGGGGAAGTGTTCAGAATTCAGGAGAGCAGACTCTACAGGCGGCTCTTTAGAAAAATAACGAAGCTTGATCCCTATCCTCTCCATGTGCGTGCTGCCAACATTGTCAATCAGCATCCGGTTGACATTGTACATGTGCATCAACTTGAGTTTCCGGTAGCGGATTTTAGAAAGCGGCTACAGAATAGATCCGAAAATACAAAAATAGCCATTGAGGCTCCGGTAACAGTCAACAGGTTCAAAGAACATCTTGGTGTAGCAGACAGATATATTGCAGTTTCAGAACATATACGGAACATTTTGATTGAAAAAGGGTATCCCGAAGAGAGAATTGTTACGATAACCAATGGTGTTAACACAGATGTTTTCAAACCATTGGATGATACCGTTCATCTGAAAGAGAAATATCAGATAGCGAGGCGCGATGTAGTTGTATCGTTTATCGGGCGAAAACAGGAGGGGAAAAGGTTTGATCTTTTTCTGTCTTTGGCGGACTATCTGCTTGAAAAGTATTCAAACATTACGGTTCTGGCAGTAGGACCGGAACCGGAAGATGCAAAAACAGAAGAAACTTATGAACAACGGCAAAAAGTAAGGCAGAAACTTTTAAAACATCAAAAATACAGGGAACTGCCTTCTCAACAGCACTCTGCATTGGCTGAAATTTTTCAAATGACAGATATATCTGTATTGATGTCTTTGGATGAAGCACAGGGGATGACAATGGTAGAATCCATTGCATCGGGATGTGTAACGGTCAGTTCTGCTGTTGGCGGCATCAAAGAGACGATTACAGATGGCGATAACGGTTTTCTGCTTCCGGAAAATGCCTCTCTTGAAGCGGTGATTGAAACAGTAGAAGAGGTATTGAACACTTTGGACTCTGATAAAATGAAATCAATACGTCTGAACGCAAGAAAGGTAGCCGTTGAGAAGTTTGATATGCACGTAATTGCTGACAAGTTGGAAAAACTCTATCAGGATTTGAAAAATGAATAATCTTATCTACTTTTTGACAGGTGCGCTGCTGTTTGTTTTACCGATACCGCATACCATAGCAATCCGTAATATTTTGGCACTTTTACTACTCCTTGTAACGGTATATGTATTGATAAAGCATAAGAGCTATAAAGATTTCACCATGGAGCCTGCATTGAAAAGAGTGCTTATACTTCTTGGTGTTTTGACACTCTGGATCTATTTTGTTGCTTTCTTTATTTCTAATGAGACACATTGGTCACTGGGAGAAATAAAGTCGCAGTGGCTCACCCCCTTGCTCTATTTTGCAATATTTGCTATGTTGGGAGTATATGCAACTTATAGGGAAGTAGCAACATGGAAAAATATGTATGCCCTTATTTTTCTCATGCTGTTTGTGCATGTGCTGTATGTTGATTTGTATGAACTTCAATATTACGTGACGCATAAGAGTATTATCACAAGAGTGTCCGGACTGACAGAAGGGCCGGCAGCAGATAAAGCGAACTATATTACGAATGTTTTACTTTCTTTTATTTTGGCAGAAGTGATCTACCGCTTTAGGGTAGGCAAAAAACTTTTGAATGTCAGTCATTTTGCTTTGATTCTTATTTTAATATTGACATTGATGAGTTCAGCTTTTGAAGCAATGCGTAATGGTGTAGTAGCCATTATATTTTTAGGTATAACAAGCATCATTTTCTCATTTTACGGGAACACAAGGGTTACGAAAAAAACAAAGTGGATCATTTCATTGGCCATTCTGATAGGTATTGCCATACCTGCAGCGTACAACCTTAAACATGACAGTAGGTGGGCAACATTGAAAGAGACCATTCCTATAGCATTGGATACTGCCCATCATAAGGCATGGATGGATCATCATCGATATCCATACCCTAAACTGTCGAATGGACAAATGGTCAGCGGTTCAAATTATGAAAGGGTAGCCTGGATGTATGAAGGAAGTAAACTTATTTTAGAACACCCGTTTGGTGCAGGGTACGGCCGTAATATTTTTGGGCATATGATTGAAAAAAAGTATCATGAGAAGAAAAGAACCGTAGGACATTCTCACAGCGGTTTGATTGATATGGGGATAGGTGTCGGTATTCCCGGCATTGTGCTATGGGTAGCATTCGGAATTTACCTGATGTATCTTGCATCGAGTTATTTTTTCCGTTATGACAGTTATTTTGCCATTATTGTATTCTTCAATGTAAGTGGATTTTTCAGCCGTTTTCTGGTCGACAGTAATATGCGAGACCATATGTTTTTAACATTTATGGCTATACTTGGCTTTTCATTGATAGTGATGTTTAAAGAGAAAGAGATATATGAAACCGATTACCTTCATTCGCGCCAATAAAACCAAACATGGCGGTGCGGAAGTATATCTTTCACGTCTTTCTGAAGCGCTGAGAGAAAAGGGTGTTACACACCGTGTAGTGCATTCAAAGATCCCCAAATGGCTGCCTTCGTGGCTGCGTGTGCTTCGTTTCAATGCAGAAGTGTGTCGACAAAAAAGTGACAATGAACTCTACTTTTCTCTCGAGCGTATTAGCTGCGCTGATATTTATCGTGCAGGGGACGGGGTACACCGGGTGTTTGTAGGGGTGGAAAAGAAGTCGATACTCAACCCGCTGCACACTGTTTATATGATGCTGGAGAAGCGATGCTTTAACAATGCCAAACGCATCATTGCCAATTCGAAGATGATCAAACAGCAGATTGTCGAGACGTATGGCATCGCTGCACAGAAGGTGGCAGTGGTTTACAACGGCATCAAGCTTGAAACGGTTGATAAAGAGGCTGCAAAGGAACGGCTGATTCAGGAGTTTATGTGGGAAGAGGATGAGATGCTGTTTTTGTATGTCGGAAGTGGTTTCAAGCGCAAGGGAGTTCAGGAGTTCCTGCAGATACTCTCGCAACTGAAAGGAAAGCGTTTTAGAGCGTTTGTCGTGGGAAAAGAGAAGCGAATGGAGACCTACGAAGCATTGGCGAAAGAGCTCGGATTGGCTGAAAGGGTATATTTTACAGGTGCGAGGGATAATGTGAAAGATTTTTATGCCGTCAGTGATATTTTCCTGTTCCCTACGCATTACGAGCCGTTTTCAAATGTGGTGCTTGAAGCGATGTGGTTTGAGAATGCTGTGTTTACTACACGTCAAAATGGCGCCTCCGAAATACTCGATGAAGCATGCATCATGGAAAATCCAAATGATACAGCAATAGTGAAAAAAATAGAAGCGCTTTTTGCCGACCCTGTAAAACTTGCCAGGATAAAGGCCGAGAACAAAGCGCAGGCAGGCTGTTATGGCATTGAAAGAAATGTAGAAGAGACACTGAGGGTCATCGATGAAGCTGTTCGTTGAACTGCCTACCTGGATGGGTGATGCTGTGATGGCGACACCGGCGCTGGAGCGGATCGTTGCTGCGTATCCTGATGTTAAGATCACATTTTTTGGTTCGTATGTGTCGACACAGTTGTTTCTGTCGCACCCCAATGTTGAGACGGTGGTAGTCGATAACAGTAGAAAGGGAAGCAACCGCTACTTTTGGCTTTACCGCTTTGCCAATGAGGCAGGAGGGTTCGATGCGGCACTCTCTTTTCGCAGCAGTGTTGCCAGCCGGTTTCTCTTTTGGTTTCTGAAAGCTGAAAAAAAGTGCGTCTATCGTAAAGCAAAAGGTATTGTACAGCACCAGGTGGTGCGTTACAGCAGGTTTGTCGAGCGCTGTTTTGGCTGGAAATCGGAAGAACCCGGAAAGCTGAAGCTCTATCTGCCCCAGGACACTCTTACCAAAAGTGCTGAAAAAAAGTATGTCGGCATCAATCCCGGGGCGAGTTACGGTAGTGCAAAGCGATGGTATCCGGAGAAGTTCGCCGAAGTGGCCACGGCACTCTCAAAAGCGTATGACATCGTCATCTTTGGCGGCCCTGGAGAAGCGGATATCGCGGCAGACATCGAGGCGGGGCTGAAAAAGGCAGGGGTAGCCAACTATGAAAACCTGGCAGGCAAGACAAGTGTACCTGAGCTTATGAAAAAAATCGCATCGCTTGATCTGTTCATTACCGGAGACAGTGGACCCATGCATGTGGCTGCAGCATTCGGTGTACCAACTGTGGCACTCTTCGGTTCCACAAAAGATGCCGAAACATCACAGTGGAAGAACCCCAAAGGGATGATTGTCAAAAAAGAGATGGCGTGTGCCCCCTGCATGAAGCGTACCTGCCCGCTGGGGCATCACGAATGTATGACACGCATCGACGCCAACGATGTTTTGGAAGCAGTAAAAACTATAGGCCACTAAAAGGCATCGTCTATAATTTGGCAGATGGTATGACCAAAGAGGATGTGCATCTCCTGAATGCGGGGGGTGTCGTTTGAGGGGACAACGAGGTTAATGTCACAAACCTCGTTCATTTTTCCGCCGTCTCTCCCGGAAAACCCCATGGTAGTACACCCAAGTTCTTTGGCAAGGGAGAGGGCGGAAAGGACGTTGGCAGAGTTTCCGCTGGTGGAGATACCGATGATCAGATCCCCTGGCCGTGCAAGCGCTTCTACCTGACGGTCGAATACGCGATCGTAGCCGTAGTCGTTTCCGATGGCAGTCAGTGCCGATGTATCTGTTGTCAGTGCGATGCCCGGAAGTCCTCTTCGTTCGCTTTTGTAGCGTCCGGTGAGTTCCGCGGCAATATGCTGGGCATCGGCGGCCGAACCTCCGTTACCGCATAGCAGGATCTTGTTGCCGTTTTGCAGTGTCATGACCGCCATCTGGGAAGCATCGGCAAGTTTTTGCGGCAGTGTTTCAATAGTTTTTTCAATCGTCTCTTTGTGTGCGTTAAACTCTTTTTCAATGGTGTCAAGTGAGGCTTGCATAAAATTTCCTTCTAACATTGGGTACTTATTTTTTCAATGATTTTTGTGGTGCTTTTGCCGTCGACAAACTGTACCAGTCGAAGTTCATCGGCAATATCTTGCCCTACAACGGTTTTGCCTTCGTAGTCACCGCCTTTGACAAGAATATGCGGCTGGACAGTTTTGATGAGGTCGTAAGGAGTATCATCTTCAAAAATCACCACATAGTCTACTGCTTCAAGTGCGGCAAGAATATAGGCGCGATCCTCCTGGGGGTTGACCGGACGGGTAGAACCTTTCAGCCTTTTGACACTGGTATCGCTATTGAGTCCGACAATCAGAACATCACCGTAGCTTTTAGCCTCTTCGAGATACTTGACGTGACCTACATGAAGAATGTCGAAACAACCGTTGGTAAAGACGATTGTTTTGCCGCGTTTTTTGAGCTCTTCACTCAAAAGGGAAATCTCTTCAAACGTTTTGATATGCGAGTCGCTGGTCGATTTGTTCAGGCTCGACTCATATTCGATAATTTCATTGAGGGTAGCTGTGGCTGAACCGATCTTGCCGACGACAACGCCTGCAGCAAGATTGGCGAACTTTACGGCACTGTCAATGTCGTAGCCGCAGGAGAGGGCAAATCCAAGTGAAGCCAGTACAGTATCGCCCGCACCGGTAACGTCGTAGACTTCACGTGCAACGGTAGGATGGATGCGTAGACTTTCATCGTAAACAGCAATGCCTTCTTCACTGAGGGTAATGAGTGAGACACTCAGGTTGCACTGTGCTTTGAGATGTGCAATGGCTTTCTGGAGCGCTTTCTGCGTATTAATGTCAATACCGGAAGCTTCTGCTGCCTCTTTTTTGTTGGGTGTGAGCAGATAGGCACCGCTGTATTTGCTATAGTCTTTCCCTTTGGGGTCGACAAGTACCTTTTTGTCTGCATGGTTAGCTGCTGCAATAAGCGCTTTGGTAAGTTCGGTGGTAAGCACTCCTTTGCCGTAATCAGAGAGCAGTACGGCATCGTAATCGGGCAGGAGAGCTGAGAAGTGTGCCAAAAGTGTTTGTTGTGTTGCTTCATCGATATCGTCCGTACTCTCTTTGTCATAGCGGACGACCTGTTGCTGGGAGGCGATAATGCGGCTCTTTTTGGAAGTGGCGCGCCCCTGCTGTGTGATCAATTGTTCATCACGGACACCAATGTCTTGCAGTAAAGACCGCAGCTCATTGGCACTTGCATCGTCGCCGACAACGCTAATGACATCCACGTCGGCACCCAGTGCCTTGAGATTGTTAATGACATTTCCCGCACCGCCAAGTACGGAAGTCTCTTTCTCAACGGCAACAACCTGTACCGGAGCCTCGGGAGAGATACGTTCACACTTTCCCCAGAGGTAGTGGTCTATCATCAGGTCGCCGACAACAAGAATGCGGGGGGTATAAGATTTGAGCGCTATCATTGGGCGGGTTTGACCTCTTCTTCATACATACGGACAATTTCGGGCAGATAGTCTTTGATACCTTCTTCAAGTTCCCACTCCGGCTCGTAGCCAAGTGCCTCTTTGGTCGTAGCTATTTCTGCCTGTGTGTGCATCTGGTATCCGGTGTAAGGGTTGGGAAAGTACTCTGTACCATAGTCTGTGCCAAGCTCTTTTTGCAGAATGTCGGCAATGTCCTGAAAGCTTCTCGGTTTGCCTGTTCCGACGTTGAATACACCGTTGCGTTTGGCATCACACGCTTTGATATTTGCCTGAATGACATCTTTAATATAGACAAAGTCCCGTACAATCTTGTCGCTTCCTTCAAAGAGGCGTGGCGCTTTGCCAGAAAGGATCTGGTGTCCGAACTGAATGACAGTGGAGGCTGTCTTGTCTTTGAAGAACTCGCGTGCACCGTAAACGTTAAAGTATTTCAGGCCGACAATACGCATGTCAGGATGTTCACGCATGTATCGGTAGGCGATCTGATCCATGGCATATTTGCTGAACCCGTAAGGGTTTTCCGGTGCTTCTTTCCCGACAGTCTGTGGAGAAGGAAGAGAGCCGTATGTCGCTGCGGACGAGGCGTAGACAAGCGTGGCATCCATCCGTTTTGCCATTTCCAAAATCGGGTAGAAACTGTTGACATTGGTTTGCATAATGACCTCCTGGTCATATACGCGTGTGTCTGAAATGGCTGCTTCATGGAAAATATAGTCAAAAGGATATGTCTTTTCAAGGTTTTTCAGTGTAGCTTCATCAGTGAGATCTCCACAAATGATGTCGCCGTGAAATCCGATGAGGTTCTTGTAGTGTCCGAAACTTTTCAAGTTGCCGTTGGAAAAGGTCTCTTCACTGCGGAATTTGTCAAAAATGACAATGCGGCTTTGAGGAAAGTGCTCCTGAAAATAAAAAGCCAGATTAGCGCCGATGAAACCTGCACCGCCGGTAATAAGAATGGTTTTATGATTGAAATCGATATCGTTATAGCGCATGGTACTCCCTGCTGAAAGTTAGGATTTAATTATATCGATACTCTCTTTAATAGAGTCTAAGAGATAGTCTGCCCGGCTTTCTTTTTCATTAATAGCATGGCCGCTTCTGACCAGAATGGTATGGCCGATCCCTGCTGCAAGCGCAGCTTCAATAGCGCTCTCTTTGCCCCCGATCATCCAGGAGTCGGAAAGATTGAGACTGTGTTCCTGTGCTGCCTGAAGCAGCATACCCGGATTTGGTTTTCGGCAGCTGCAGGCAGTATCCGGAGTATGTGGGCAGTGGTAGACAGCATCAATCAGCACACCGTGTTTGCGGAACTGTTCGAGCATCCATAGCGTCAGTGTCTCAAAATCATCTTCCGTATAGAAGCCCCGGCCGATGCCTGACTGATTGGTCACAATGACAAGTTTGTAGCCAAGGTGTTGAAAATGTCTGCAAGCGTCAAAAACACCGTCAATGAATTCGAATGCTTCAACGGTATGCAGGTACTCTTTCTCTATATTGATCACCCCGTCCCTGTCCAGGAAAACTGCCCGCATCGTTCTGCCTTTTTTATGAAAGTATACCGAAAACATCGTTGTAAGGTTCAAATGCTAAAATTAGCCAATGAAAAAACTCTTTCTCTATTTTCTTCCCTATCTTTCCGAGTACAAGCGGGAGTTTCTCTATGCTGTCCTCGGTATGGTTGCGGTAGCAGTCGGTACAACGGCTTCTGCACATTTACTCAAACCGGTTCTCGATCAGGTATTCATTGCCAAAGACCGAGAGATGCTCAAGCTGATCCCCTTTGCTATTGTCGCAGTCTTTTTTGTGAAGTCACTTGGAAAGTATGTGCAAACCTACTATACTGTCTATATCGGCAATGATATTGTCAGAAAAATACGCAACAAGCTCTCTTTGCATCTGATGTATCAGGATATGGCTTTTTTGAACAGCATGCGAAACGGAGAACTGCTCAGTCGTACAACAAATGATATTGCACGTATCCAGAATGTTGTTTCCGGTCTCATACCAAGTGTACTGATCAATGCAATGCTTATTGTCACATTGACAGGGTATGTTATTTGGCAGAGTCCGAAGCTGGCCTTTTATTTTCTGGTAGTGATGCCGCTGGCGTTGTTGCCGCTGCAACTGCTTGCCAAACGGATGAAGAAGTACTCTACCCGTTCACAGGAGAGCAATGCCGATCTGACGTCGCGCCTGACAGAAATATTCAATAACATTGAAATTATCAAGTCAAACTCTTCACAGAAGTATGAACAGCGGCGTTTCAGCGATGAAAATATGAACTTCTTCAAGCTCTCTATGAAGCAGAGCCGTACCAATGCGCTGGTGAGTCCGGCACTTGAATTGTTTGGCTCTGTAGCTATCGCTGTTACCATTTATGTCGGTGCAAATGAAGTTATTGATGGACATATGACAGTGGGAAGTTTCTTTGCATTTGTAACGGCACTTTTTATGCTGTACGATCCCATTAAAAAACTCTCCAATGTACACAATCAGATGCAGGATGCCATTGCCGCCACCGAACGGATTGACGAACTGTTCAAGACTGAACCCACTATTGTCTCCGGTCCGAAAGAACTGACGCATATTGACCGTATCCGCTTCGATGACGTCTCTTTGAAATATGGTGACAAAACGGCACTGGAACATATCAATATCGATGCTGTCAAGGGGAAGGTGTATGCACTGGTGGGTGACAGCGGTGCAGGCAAGAGCAGTCTTGTCAACCTGATGGTGCGTTTTTATGATGTTACTTCGGGAACCATTTATGTCAACGATGATGATATTCGTGACTACACCCTTCATTCACTGCATCAAAAGATTGCATTTGTGACCCAGCGCATCTTCATTTTCCAGGATACTGTGGCTAAGAATGTCGCTTACGGTGAAACGGTGGATGAAGTACGTGTTGTCCGTGCACTCGAGCGTGCCCATGCCTGGGAGTTTGTGGAAGCGCTGCCGGAAGGTATTCATACACCTCTTGATGAGTTTGGAACCAACCTTAGCGGCGGGCAGCGTCAGCGTATCGCCCTGGCACGTGCACTCTATAAAGACCCCGATGTACTCATTTTGGATGAGGCGACATCTGCGCTGGACAATAAGAGTGAAAAAGCGATCCAGCAGGCGCTTGAAGCGCTCAAAGAGGAGATGATCACGTTTATTGTTGCGCACCGACTGACAACCATTGAACATGCCGATGAAATTTTGGTATTCAAGGGTGGGAAGATAGAGAGCAGAGGGACGTACAGTGAACTGCTTGTCTCCTCGGAAGAATTTAAAAAACTGGCCAGCAGTACACTGAAGCAGGCAAACTAAGATCTGTTTTTAAGCTTTTGCTTCAGAATGATTTTCCCAGCTTCCACACCAGGCTGATCGTATGTGTTGACATCGATCAGTTCTCCTACCAGTGAAGTGAGCAGTTCGTAGTAGAAGATGAGTTTTCCGATTGTCGCTTCATCGATACTGTCAAGTACCAGCGTATCGACGGGGATGTCTTCCTGTGCAAGCAGTGCTTCGGTAACGGAGTCACACTGCATATTGATCAGTTCGGCAAACCCAAGACCGTTGAGTACATCGAGTGATTCGAGATGTTCGAGGGTACGTTGCGGAATTTGGGTTTTGTCATGAAAATCTTCTATTTTGATGAATGTTACGGATTTGTCACGTGTCCCTTCCATAATGAGTTGCAAAAAGGAGTGCTGGTCTTTGGGACCGATGAGTCCGATAGGTGTGAGCCCGACATTGAATGCAGAGTGGCGCTGGTGTTTGCCAAGACTCTCTCCCCACAGCTGTACATACCATTCACAGAAGTACTTGAGTGCTTCAGAGTAGGCAAAGAGACAGTTGATGTGGTACTGTGCGTGGTGTTTGGCATAGAAGGCTGCCTTGGTCAGCAGCATCTCTTTAAGGTAGCCGTCGCTAAAAAAGCTCTCTTTGACATACCTGGCTCCCGAAAGCAGATTGTCAATGTCGATACCGCAGAGTGCCAGTGGTACCAGACCGACCACAGAGAGGACAGAAAAACGGCCGCCGACATTTTCGGGGAGGTGCAGTATCGCAGCATCGATACTTTTTGCATACTGCTCCAAAGGAGAGCCCGGGTCAGTAATAAACGTATAGCTTGCAGGGTTGCTGTGAAGGTTAAAGAGGTATTTATAAATGGAAAATGTTTCTACCGTGGTACCGGACTTGGAAATGACTAGGAAATGGCTTGTTTCAAAGTTGATCTTCTCCAACAGTGCAGCAATATTGACCGGGTCGGTACTTTCAAAAAAATAGAGTTTACGTTGGAGTGTGCGGGTCGGTTTAATGAACTCATAGACTGCTTTCGCCCCGAGGGAACTGCCGCCAATACCGATGACAACAATAGTGTCAATGGTATCGTCGATAGTGTCACAGTAGGTATGGACAGGCGCAGTGTCCTGTTCAGGCAGATTATAGTAGCCGATGTTGTGCTGTTCTCTCTGTATGGCATCAAAAGCGTGCAGTTTGGTTTTTTCGTCACTGAAGGTGAAGTGAAGACGGTTTAGCATAGTGTGCCTTTCGCCTCTTCTATCAATGCGTTCACCTTTGTTTCGTACAGCTTTGCAAGCTCTTTGTCGGTCGATTCAAAGCGTGTTACGAGGACAGGAGTTGTATTGGAAGCGCGTACCAGTCCCCAGCCTTTTTCGAAATTGATACGTACACCGTCGACATCAATGATGCTTTGTATGGCCGGGAAATCTGCCGGCGGGTTTTCAAGCAGTGTTTTGACAGCATCGATAATGGCGAACTTTTCCTCTTCAGTAGTCTCTACTTTGATCTCTTCCGTAGAAAAGACTTCCGGGAGTGCTTCTATTTCAGCATCGAGGTCAATGCCCTGTGCAATGAGTTCGAGCATTCTGAGTGTGGCGTATATAGCATCATCATAGCCGAAATAACGGTGTTTGAAAAAGATATGGCCGCTTACTTCACAGGCAAGATCAGCATTGGTCTCTTTCATTTTGACTTTGAGGTTGGAGTGCCCGGTCTTGTACATGATCGTTTTCGCGCCTCGGCGTTCCAGTTCATCATACATGACCTGTGAGCACTTCACTTCACCGATAACCGTGGGGTTTTCCATACCAAGGGCAAAGAGCAGTGCCATCTGGTCACCTTTGATATTGTGTCTGTGTGTCAGTACCGCAATGCGGTCTGCATCACCGTCGTAGGCAAAGCCGATGTCTCCCTCCTGTGCCAATGCCGCTTTGAGGTCGGCAAGGTTCTTCTCTTCGCTGGGGTCGGGGTGATGGTTGGGAAAGGTGCCGTCAGGTTCACAGTAGAGCCCCCGGTAGTCAAGTGCCAGAGCATCGAAGATATCGGTAATGACAGTTCCGGCTACCCCGTTGCCGCAGTCAAGCACGATCTTCTGCCCCAGTCCTTTGAGGTGGGTAAATTCATTGACCATAAAGTGAATGTAGGGGGTTTTGACATCAATATTTATTGTTTTTGTATTGTCTGTAATGACTCTCTGGCTGTCTGCAAGCACTTCATCTCCAAGTGTATAGATGGCATCACCAAAGAAGGGTGCACGGTCAACCGTAATCTTGAAGCCGTTGTATTCGGGAGGATTGTGTGATCCGGTAATCATAATGGACGCATCGATTGATGCGTCCAATTGAGGATTGAGGATTGAGGATTGAGGATTGGGGGTGAGGGTTTTAATGGGTTGGTAGTTGGCGAAGTAGTTGACTGGGGTGGCGACCATACCCATGTCAAGTACGGTACAGCCTGCGGCATTGAGGCCTGAAGTGAGATAGTCCCGCAATTTAGGTGAGTGGGAACGGGCATCGTAACCGATGGCAACGATACGGTTGCCGCCGATCTTTTGGCCGAGATGGTAACCGATGCGTTTGACGCTCTCTTCATTGAGCTCTTTTTCAAAAATACCGCGGATGTCATATTCACGGAAGATAGACTTTGGGATGGACATACAGATTTCCTTTGGCAATAGTATGTCGTTATTATACCCTACGCTTCCTCAGGTTCAAAACGTTCTCCCCGTTTTCGGGCGACAATATCAAGTGGTACCCCTTCAAAATCGAAACGGCTTCGGATAAAGTTGGCAAGGTAGCGTTTATAGCTGAAGTGCAGTCCGTCGGGGCGGTTTGTGATGAGTGCGATCTTTGGAGGTTTGCTTTCATATTGTGTCGCGAACTTGATCTTGACGACTGCGCCGTTGTGGCTTGGCACATGGTGGCGTGCCATCGCTTCACGCAGGGTATCGTTGAGTTTGGAAGTGGGGATACGCTGCTTGTAACGTTCGTATATCGCCGTAATCTGGTCAAGAATTTTGTGTACCCGCATACCGGTCTTGGCCGAAATAGTGATGAGCGGCGCATAGTGGAGGAACTTCAGCTCGTCACGAATGTCATCAACCATCTCTTCGTAGCTCTTCTCTCCGCGAATGTCCCATTTGTTCACGACTATGAGTGCGCCGAGACGGTACTTTTCGATCAGCCCGGCAATACGCTCGTCAAGCTCAAGCACACCGGTGGTTGCATCGATCATCAGCAATGCGATGTCCGCCTTTTCGAGCATCGCTTCGGTACGTCCGAGTGCATATTTCTCTATGCCCACGATCTTCCCCCGACGCCGGATACCTGCCGTATCGACAAAGGTGATCTTGTAGTCGTTGTATTCTATCGATTCATCGATGGGATCGATAGTTGTTCCTGCTACATCGGAAACAACAGAGCGCTCTTCTCCGAGAAGTGCATTGAGCAGAGAGCTTTTGCCGGTATTGACACGCCCGATAATCGCGACATTGATCTCTCTGTCTTCCTCCTCAACCGTAGCATTGATGTCGGTAATGAATTCACCAAAGGGGTCAGCTTCTTCGGCAGCTTCAAGCTGCAGTTCCGGTTTTTCTTCCCGTGGCGGGATATGCTGCTCCAGCCAGGCGTAGAAGTCATTGAAATAACGGTTATGGCTGACGGACATGGGAAAAGTCGCTTCTGCACCAAATTCATAAAAATCGAAAAAACGCTCTTCGAACTCACGGTCGTTGTCGATTTTGTTGACCACAAGTGCCAGCGGTTTGTTAAGCTGCTGCAGATCGTAAAAGAGCTTTTTGTCCTCTTCGTCGGGGATGGTTTTACCATCTACCATATAGACGATCACATCGGCTTCTTTTGCGGCATTGAGTGAAAAGTCGGCCACTTTGGAAAAGAGTTCGCTGCTGTAGTCGATGCCGCCGGTATCGAGAATTTCGAAATCACGGTTCTCACTGATGGTAACAATACGTTTTTTCACGTCACGGGTGGTACCGCTCATATCGGAGGTAATGGCGTCGCGTTGTCTTGCAAGACGGTTGAAAAGCGAGCTTTTGCCAACGTTGGGACGACCGAGGATGGCAACTTTTTTAAGGGGTTGTTCTGATGTCATGGATGTTTCTTTCTTTGAATAATACGAAGTATATGTGTTTATTGGAAGTATTATACCATATTATTCAATGCAGGGTGCGCAATCACACACCGTTTGACGTTCTAAAGTATTATGGTTATGCTTCAGAGGGGAGAGATTCAACATAAATACTTTGTGAAGGGAAGGCAAAACTGCTGCCGTTTGCTTCGACGATCTGCATAATCTTCACATGGACATCTTCGCGTATCTCAAGATATTTCGCCCAGTTTGCTGTAGCGGTAAAGCAGTATATGAAGATGTTGAGTGACGAATCTCCAAAGGAATCAAAATAGACCATCAGTGAATCTTTTTGGCTGATGCCATGATGGTTTTTCAGCATATTCTCTATGTCAGCCTTGATTTTCAGCAATTGCTCGGAAGTAGTACCATAGGTCAGCCCGATGTGCATTTTGATACGCCGGATGCCGCGCCTTGAAAAGTTTTCAATGGGTTGGTTGGCTACGAGTTGGTTGGGAACGGTAATCAGTGTCTTTTCAAAGGAGCGGATCTTGGTCGTACGCATTCCCACATCTTCAACAACCCCTTCAACACCGCCGACTTTAACCCATTCTCCGATACGGATGGATTTGTCTGCAAGCAGGGCAAAGGAGCCGAAGAGGTTGGAAGCGGTATCTTTTGCCGCAAGTGCAAAAGCCAGACCGCCAAGTCCGAGTGAAGCGATCAGTGCAGTAACATTGATACCCCAGACAGTTAAGATGGCTGCAAGGCCGATACCGGCGATGAAAATTTTGACAATCGTAAGGATAAAGTTGCCCATCTCCCTGGAGAGATCGGGGTTGAACCGTGATGTTGCCGCATACGCCAGTTCCTTGAGTGCCTCAATGATATTGAGAATCGCCCAAAAAAGTGTATAGATGACCAGTGAATCGAGAAAGTGTTTGATCGTTGGCGTTTCTTTGAAGGTTAAAAGAAAAAACAGATGCAGGGCAATGACAATGAAAAGAAAACGTATCGGATGTTTGAGCGCAGAAATCATACGGTCATCATAGTACGTTTTTGTCCGTTTGCTGAGTTTATGAAGAAAAACAAGTACAATATTGGTAAATACTTTACGGAGACCGAGGATCAGTAGGAAAAGTGCTATTGCTGCAATGAGATTGGCGAGGGGGATCCCCCATATTACGGTGGTAAGTATGGGGTAAGCCTCATAGACGGGTGCGAGCTGTTTCTGGACACTGCCGATAATGCTGGTGTCGAATGAGTTGATAACATTCAGGGACTCTTTCGCCAGTAGTGTAGTATTTGTTTCTGTTGTTGCCATGAATTTTCTGCTTTTTTTCCACAATCATGCTGTACAATAGTATGTCATTGATGATAAAAGGATGAAATAATATGAAAGTGATTATATCGGTTATGGGCTTAATCGTATTATGTTTGACGGTGTTACCGGCAAAAACACTGAAGGCAGATTATGATGTTGCCTACGGTATTGTCGGCAAAATCGGTGAGGCACATGCACAGATGGAGAGGAACCGTCAAACCTATACTATCGATATCCGGCTTGCGGCCACAGGCCTTGCGGCAGCACTCAGCGGCCATCGCAAAGAACACCATCGTTCTGTCGGGCACATAGAAAACGGTCTGCTTGTCAGTGACCGGTATGAGGTGGTGCGGCGTTACCGTGATACCCGGGTTGTCAAAACCTATCGTATCGATCATCGTCGAAAAAGCGTACTGAAAAATTATCAAAAGTACCGCGGGGGCAAACTGGTGGAACAGGAGCAGAAACGATTGGGATTTTACAGCAAAAACGATCTTTTGACGCTCTATTTCAATCTGGACAGACTGCTCCCCGACAAACACAAGGCCGGTACCTACCAGTTCAGTGCTGTAGGTGCAGAGAAACAAAAAGGGAAGGTGACTGTGATCCTGCCTACCCCTAAAGAGGAAAAAACATATGTGTTAAAACTCGGCAGCAAAGCTGCATGGTATGCCACAGCGATCATTCATCAAAAAATATTTACCAGCAAAGAGGGGCATTTGCAGCTTGCGGTCGGAAAAGACGGCATTGCAAACAAAGCGCTGCTTGAAGATTTGATCCTGTTTGGGGATATTACGGCAACACGTATGAAATGAATTAGTTTATTGTTGCGTGCAGAATAAAATCGATTACTTTTTTGATCATTTCATTAGAAATTGATCTTGAGTCCACCGTACCAGCTGTCGTTAAGGTTGTAGTCATGAGATTCGTAGTCCGTATCGATATTACGGTAGCCGCCATAGACATGCACATTGTTAATGACTTCAACATCTGCTTCAAAACGGTACTCCAGGTACTGATCTGCATCGACAAATGAGAGCACGGACGGTGCATAGTCAAACCGTGCACTCAAAGAGGTTGCCGGCATGGGCTCATCAAGAGGGAGTCTCAGTTTCGCTTCACCAAAGAGCGGCATGGCAACATAGCTGTCGCCAAAGACCCCTTCAAGGCCGAAGGTAAAGGTAAGTCCCTCTGCACCGCTGAGTGTGTTCGAAGCGCCAAAACCGGCTTTGAAAAGGTTGTCATCGTTCGTATGCAGATAATCCGCACTTAAAAAATAGCTTGTCCCGCTGCCAAATCCGATGGCGGATGTGATATCCATCTTTCCATTGACTTCAACATCGTCACTGTTCACATTGATTCCGAGGCTGCTTGCCTGTACCAGACTTATTCCCAAAACAGCTGCTGTACAGATAAACTTTTTCATGCATCTTCTCCAGTGATATTAATATTTATTCATATCATAACATCACTTTGATTATGTGCCTATTAGTTGACACCATTTTTGAGAAATTTATGCTTAATCCGCAGGACGATAGGCATCCTTTTTTTCTTTTTTCTTCTTTTGTGCTTTGCGTTTCTCTTCCATCATTACGGCATCCCGAAGTTCTTCTTCGTTGTCGAACCGGGCTCCGTCAATAAATTTGGACTGGTCGTCAAACTGTCCTGTTTTCAGTCCCCAGAGCAGGGCAGCAAGCCCGAGTGCCCCAAGAAAGGTTGAAATGCCCAGCATAAGAATGACAATATTTTCTGACATGCATGTTTCCTTATTTTAGTTTTAACCATTTAATACGCATAGAGTTTCCGACGACCACAAGCGAACTTAAACTCATGGCGAGTGCCGCGACAAGCGGGTTGACAAAACCGGCAATGGCAAACGGTACGGCAATGGTATTGTACAGGAGTGAAAAACCAAGATTCTCTTTGACGGCACGATAGGTACGGCGGGAGATACGGTAAGCCTCATAAAGACTTTTGGGTTTCTCATCGAGCAGTACGACATCACTGACACTGATAGCGACATCTGCACCGCTTCCCATGGCAATAGCAATGTCCGAACGTGCAAGGGCAATAGTGTCGTTTATGCCGTCTCCGGCCATGACCACAATGTGTTTTTCTTCATGAAATGCGTCAATAAGTGCTGCCTTGTCCTGTGGAAGCAGTCTGGCATGGACTTCTTCTATACCGACAGCATCTGCCACACTTTGGGCGCTCGCTTCATGGTCTCCGGTCAGCATGACAACCCGGATACCCATACGTTGAATGTTGGCAATCGCCTCTTTGGCACCCTCTCGGATGGTATCACTCAATTCAAAGCGTGCTGCGAGTTTACCGTCTACGGCAAAGTAAAAGAGGGTATGTGCCGTGTCATCACTGCATGCAATCCCGGATGCCTGCATGAATGTACCGTTGCCTCCTTTGAGCTTTTTCCCTTCATAGGTAGCTTCTACCCCTTTTGCCTGAACGGTTTTGATGGCATCCAACGCTATGGGGGCAAAGGGCTTCCCGTTTTTTTCAAGATAACGTCTGATCCCCTCGGAAACCGGGTGTTTGGACGTAGAAACCAGTGCGTAAAGAAGATCTTCATCGTATCCTTCAAACGTTTGGAGGTTGACAACAGATGGTCTGCCTTCGGTAATGGTACCGGTTTTGTCCAGGGCAAGGAGATCACTCTTTGCCATTGTCTCTAAGTAGCCTGCCTCTTTGAAGAGAATATTGTGTTTGGCTGCCATACCGATGCCCACGAGTGTTGCCATAGGGGTTGCCATGCCCAGTGCACACGGGCAGGCAATGACAATAACAGAGATGCCTGTAATCAGTGCCTGCTCAAACGCTCCGCCAAAGTACCACCAGCCGGCAAAGGTCAGCAGTGCCAGCGTAAGAATGACGGCTGAAAAATAGCCCGATACCTGGTCAGCCAGCTGTTCAATACGCGGTTTTTTGGTAATGGACTCTTCCAGCAAAGAGACAATGGAGTAGAGTAGTGAATTCGAAGCATCTTTGGTCGCTTCATAGCGGATGACCGAATCCAGGCAGATTGAACCGCTTAAAACCGGATCTCCTTTCTGTTTGAGTACCGGAAGGTTTTCGCCTGTGAGGGAACTTTCATCAAAAGAGCCCTCACCATCGGTGACAATACCGTCTATGACCACCTTCTCACCCGGTTTGAGTTCAATAATGTCGCCCATGATCACATTTTCAACACTGACAAGGGTTTTTTCTTCGTTTTGAACCAGGGTCACTTCTGTCGGAGTGCTCCCCATAATTGAATCAAGGGTATCGACAGCATGCTTTTTGCTGAGCACTTCAAGGTATTTGCCTACAAGTACAAAGGTAATGATCATAACCACTGAGTCAAAGTAGACCTCGCCATTGTGGCTTATCATGGCATAGATGGAGTAAATGTATGCCAAAAGCGCTCCTGAGGCAACGAGGGTATCCATGTTGACAATATGGTTTTTGTACCCGTAATAGGCGCCCCTGAAAAAGATCCATCCGCTGTAGAAAAGTACCGGAGTGGCAAGGATGAATTCCGCCACATTCAAAATGTCTTTAAACCGCTGCTCCATACCCGTAAAATAACCGGCATAGTGGGCAATGGCGATCCACATAATATTCATGGCGCCAAAGACGGCTACAAGAATACGTGCGTAATACTCTTTTTTTGTTTTTTCCGCCCGTTCTTCCTGTAACGCAGGATCGTACGGGTAGGCATTGTATCCGATGGAGCGGATCGTTTCGATGATCTTGGAGAGTCGGATTTCATCAGGATCCCAAACTACTTTGGCTTTATTGTTAGTGTAGTTGATGGTTGCTTCGATGACACCGTCGGTTTTATGCAGTACTTTTTCATTCAGCCAGACACAGGCAGAACAGTGGATACCTTCGATGATGAGGTAAATTTCGTTTAGTCCCTCATCGGTTGTTTTGATATATTTGTTTTTAAACCCTTCAAGGTCAAATTTTTCCAGATCATCGTGCTGCTGAATGGCAGGCTGGAGCTTGGTATCACCGAGTTTGTCATAGAATGTGTCAAGCCCTTCACTCTCAAGCAGATGATAGACCCCCTGGCACCCTTTACAGCAAAAGTAGAGTGTCTCTTCCCCATGGGGTTCGGTAATCATCACCGATTCATCAAACTCGAGGTGGCAGTGGGTACAGGGAACTTTTGGCAAACGTGGTATCCTTGCTTGGAGAATTTTAAAAGATTTTATCGAAATAAGGATAATATTCCGCATGGAAACCGCATTGACCCTGACACTCATTCTTGTTGTACTGGAACTTTTTGAAGCAGCCATGCAGCGTGCAGATACCCTGTACGGTGTGATACAGCGTCTCTACTTCTGGTACAAAAAGAGCATTTTTCTCTTTTTTATGATGCATCCAAGCTTTTACTATATGCTTTTTGTCATTCTTGCGACTGACAGTCTCAACTTTTATACGGTCATGATCATTGCCATGAAAGTGTTTGATATTTTCTACAAACTTGAAATGATTAAAGCGATTTTTATCAAACAGCAGATTCCTGCCGAACTAGCCGCAATGCTGGAATGGAGGATTCCCGGATGGTTTTTTCTTACAGGCGTACTGCTGTATCCTCCGCTCCTTTATTACGGGTTGCAGTAAAAAAGGTATTTTTCAGGCTCATGTTCTGTCATTCCGGACTTTTAAGCTTTGCTTCAACCAAAACATGAAAAATTTCCATCATCCATCATCCATCATCCATCATCCATCATCCATCATCACACCGATCCCTGGTCAATCATTGAATCAGCTACCTTTCTGAAGCCTGCGATATTGGCGCCGGCTACCAGGTCGCCTTCATGGTCGAATTCTACGGAGGTGTCATAGCATGTATCAAAGATGTTTTTCATGATCTGGCGCAGTTTAATGTCAACCTCTTCGAAAGTCCAGTGGGACATACTGGCGTTTTGGCTCATCTCAAGCTGGCTGGTAGCAACCCCGCCGGCGTTGGCTGCTTTGCCCGGACCAAACCATATACCTTTTTTCTTGAGGTACTCTACTGCATCGGGAGTGGTAGGCATATTGGCACCTTCGTTGACGAGAATACAACCATTTTTTACCAGTGCTTTTGCATCTTCAAGGTTGAGTTCATTCTGCGTAGCGCTCGGGAAGGCGATGTCACAGGGAACATCCCAGACAGCGTGACGTCCTTCGGGATAGTGTGTTACCGGTGTGTAGACTGCATCGGGGTGTACCTGGTCGTAGACTTCAAGTGACTGGTGGTTGATCTCTTTAATGGCTTTGAGCGTATTGAGATCGATGCCATTTTCATGGTAAATGGTTCCTCTGCTGTCGCTGCAAGTGACTGGAAGTGCTCCCATTTGGTACAGTTTCTCTATGGTATAGGTCGCTACATTTCCAGAACCGGAGACACAGCAGCGTTTCCCCTCAAGGCTTTGACCATACTTTTTGAGAATATTTTCGGCAAAATAGACTGAACCGTAGCCGGTTGCCTCTTTTCTGGCTTTGGAGCCGCCCCAGTTGATGCTTTTCCCTGTCAACACTCCTTCAAACTGCCGGGTGATCTTTTTGTATTGACCGAAAAGATAGCCGATCTCGCGTGCTCCCACACCGATGTCCCCGGCGGGAATATCGCGCGTTTCGCCAATGTGCTGATAAAGTTCTGTCATAAAAGCCTGGCAAAAACGCATAATTTCATTGTCGCTTTTGCCTTTGGGATCAAAGTTGCTACCCCCTTTGGCTCCGCCGATCTGCAATCCAGTGAGTGCGTTTTTGAAAATTTGTTCAAACCCGAGAAATTTAATGATACCGAGATTGACAGTAGGGTGAAAACGCAGTCCGCCTTTATAGGGACCGATGGCAGAGTTGAACTGTACACGATAGCCGATATTGGTCTGGATGATACCGTGGTCGTCTACCCAGCTGACCCTGAAAATAATGGTACGCTCAGGTATAGTAATGCGCTCGAGAATATTGAAATGGTCATACCGTTCGTCCTCTTTCAGCAAAGGGACTAATGAATAGAGAACTTCATGGGCTGCCTGATAGAACTCCTGCTGCCCCGGGCTGTGCTGCTCTACGGTATTCAATACTTTTTTAATATGGGCTTCAACGGACATTTTCGGCTCCTTGCTTTGTTTTGACTATTATAGTGGCCTTTCAATTAAAGGTTTGACATTTCAGTAAAAAAGGATTATAATACACCCACTACATAGCAGTCGGAAGTACTACTATTTATCTCCAATTTAAAGCTAATCCTAAAGAAATACAAGAGGAATCATGAGCGACACCAAAAAATCCAACGGTAACGGCAATACCGGCAAAAAAAACAGAACCCACGTTCCCGTTCAGGGCTACAAAATCGAAGATCTCCAGAAAAAACCCCTTGATGAACTCGTCACCATCGCCAAAGAGGTAGGGGTGGAGAACCCCAATGAATTCCAGCGAAAAGACCTCATTTTCGAAATACTCAAATCGCAGGTAAGTCAGGGCGGCTTCATCCTCTACACGGGAATCCTCGAGATTATGCCTGACGGTTACGGTTTCTTGCGTTCCATCGACGGTAACTTCGCCAACTCGGGTAACGACACGTATGTCAGCGGTACACAGGTCAAACGTTTCGCGCTGCGTAACGGGGACATTGTTACAGGGCAGGTACGTCCGCCCAAAGACCAGGAGAAGTACTACGCACTGTTGAAGATCGAAGCGATCAACTATCTGCCGCCGGAGAAATCCAAACAGCGCCCGCTCTTTGATAACCTAACGCCGCTTTATGCTACCGAACAGCTGAAAATGGAGTACAACCCCATGAAGCTTACCGGACGTGTCCTTGACCTTTTTGCTCCTATCGGAAAAGGGCAGCGTGCGCTTATTGTCGCTCCGCCAAGAACGGGTAAAACGGAGCTGCTCAAAGAACTTGCACACGGCGTGACGCACAACAACCCCGATGCTTCTTTAATGGTACTTCTTGTGGACGAGCGTCCGGAAGAGGTGACCGATATGCAGCGTTCGGTCAAAGGGGAAGTGTATGCTTCAACATTTGATCTTCCCGCACAAAACCATGTGCGTACAGCCGAGATGGTCATTGAAAAAGCCAAAAGACGTGTTGAAATGGGCAAAGATGTGGTCATTTTGCTTGACTCTATCACCCGTTTGGCACGTGCCTATAACACTGTTACCCCAAGTTCGGGGAAAGTACTTTCCGGTGGTGTCGATGCCAATGCACTGCACAAGCCAAAGCGTTTCTTCGGTGCGGCACGTAACATCGAGGAGGGCGGAAGCCTTACCATCATTGCCACAGCGCTTATCGATACCGGTTCACGTATGGATGAGGTGATCTTTGAAGAGTTCAAGGGAACGGGTAACTCCGAAGTGGTTCTCAGCCGCCACGTTGCCGAACGCCGTATTTATCCTGCTATTGACGTGACCAAGTCCGGTACCCGTAAAGAGGAGCTGATGGTTGATCCTGAAACGCTTCAGAAAGTTTGGGCACTGCGTAATGCAATGCAGAACATGGAAGAGGTTGAAGGCCTCAAATTCCTCTATTCCAAAATGCTTAAAACCAAAAGCAACGAAGAGTTCCTTTCGATGATGAACGAAGGGGCATGACAAAAGTGCAGCGCACTTTTGTCAAGTGAGGAGTGAGGAGTGAGGAGTGAGGAGTGTAGGTTTGCATTGCGTCGCAATGCCTTTATGAAAAAAAAGCTTTGTTTCATCAAAGCTTTCCGAAACTATTCACTCTTTCATGAGAATCTCTCATGAAAGTAGGTGTGTTTGATTCCGGTTTGGGCGGCCTCACCGTCGTAAAGTCCATCCTCTCTACCCTCAAGGGTGCTGAACTCTACTACATTGCCGATACCCAACATGCACCTTATGGTGAAAAGACACAAGCAGAGATACTTTCCTATTCACTTGATATTACGCGCTACTTTATTGAAAAACACCATATCGATGCACTGGTGGTTGCCTGCAATACGGCTACTTCCGCTGCTATTGAAACACTTCGGGAAACCTACCCTGAGCTTATTATTGTCGGTACGGAACCCGGCATAAAACCTGCCATTGAAACGACACGCAGCGGCAAGGTGGGGGTACTGGCAACACCGGCGACACTTCAGGGTGAGAAATATCAGCAACTTGTCGATGCTCATGTGGGCAAAAGGGAGATCAGCCTCTATGAACAGGCCTGTCCCGGCCTTGTTGAGCAGATAGAACAGGGAAAAACAGAGCATCCTGAAACCGAAACCATGCTGCGCAACTGGCTGGAGCCGATGCAAAAAGAGGGAGTCGATACCATTGTACTGGGCTGTACCCACTATCCGCTGGTTTCCAGTTTGATCGAAAAGATCATGGTACATCATCTGAACCTTATTCATACCGGAGATGCGATCGCAAAGCGGCTTTTGGTGCTTGCCCGGGAAAAAGGGCATCAAAATGAGGGCACAACGAAACTTCATATTTATGCTACCGGCGAGATTGAGGAAAAGAGTATCTCAAACCTGATTGGCAAGAAGGTGCCGGTCTCCTCCGTTTCTTTAACCTTATAAGTAAAATAACTACTAAATATATTAATATAAATTATCATTAAAAAATAACAAAACTAATATAATACTAAGTATATTGGGTCTACAATGGGCATATACGGTTAAACTGTATGGAAAAAGCCACACTTGTTGTGAAGCAAGGTCGGAAAGGTATATATCCTCTACAGGATAGTATATCTGCCCATTACAGTGAGATACTGCAATGAATCGTTACCTCTTCATAACCTTTATGGATGGCTTCAATCACATAAAGGAGAGAGCATGAAACAGATGATAATAGCACTCAGTGCTGCGGCCTGTATGCTTCAGGCAGCAACGGTAGAGATTACCGACGGCGTACCATTTGTAGAAGTCACAGATGCCAACGGAAAAACCTATAAAATAGAACGCGAACAGCGGCCGGGAAGCTATCTTACCAATACGTACGCATTGACTTCGCGTCCTTCGCCGCCGTTTTTCATCCAGCCCTTTGAAGCAGCTTCCAAGGTGGAGACCTACGGAGAGCTTGAGCTGCTTGATTTTATTAAAAATCACCAAGGTGTATTTATTGATGCAAGACTGCCAAATTGGTACTACAAATCGGCTATTCCCACTGCAAGGAATATCCCGTTTAAAATATTTCTGAACGATACGCCGGAGCGCGAAGCGGTACTGAAATCGCTCGGTGTGGTGTACGACCGCGAAGGCGAGTATGATTTTAGAAATGCCAAAGAACTGCTTTTTTACTGTAACGGTGCATGGTGTGGGCAGTCCCCTACGGCGATTCACGCATTGATAGAGATTGGTTATCCCCCTGAAAAATTAAAGTATTATCGCGGCGGTATGCAGGCATGGCAGCTGCTTGGACTGACAACCATCGTACCAAAGAAGGAGCAGTAATATGAAACGGATTATTATTTTTCTATCGGTGGCAACACTTGCTGTTGCCGGACAATATGATAAAGTAAAAATCACCCCGGAAATTTCGTATATTTATGTATACCATAAAGGTAAGGCGGTCAAAATTCACCGCATTCAGGATACAAAGAACAAGCTGACCGGGGAGTATGCAAAAACCTATCATCTCGGACACCCGATCCAACCCATTAAAATCAATGATCAAGTACGTACAATCGGTGAAGTGGAACTGCTTGGCTTTCTGAAGAACAAAGTCAATAAAAAAGAGGGGCTTCTGGTCGATCTGCGCTCAAAAGCATATTACCAAAAAGAGTCCATTCCTGGAGCGGTCAATATTCCATTCAAGGTCATAAATGACCATGATAAAATGGAAAAGATCATTCGTGTACTGGGAGCCAAACGTCTGGCAGACGGCACGCTTGATGCTTCCAAGGCGCGAACAGTGGCATTCTACTGTCACGGTCTGTGGTGCAAAAAATCTGCAGCATTCATTAAAGCCTTTTTAAAACTGGGGTATCCTGCCGATAAGATCCTGTACTACCGGGGAGGATTCCAGATGTGGAAGATCCTCGGCTTTACAACGGTAACCAACTAAGGAGCCTGTGATGAAAAAATTTTTAGACAACCTCATTGTATCGCTTGTGGTACTGCTTTTTCTACTCGTAATTGTACTTGTTGTCAAGTACAATATGATAAAGGAAAATTATGACGTTGTAGCGGTAGTAAATCCGGAACAGAGCCATCCGGATAAAAAAGCACAGAAGAAAGCTTACCTGGAGAGTCTTGAATCCTATGGTGAAGACAAAGATGTGAAGGTCGATCCGACTAAAGAGAGTACAAAAAATACTGTCAAGGTTCAGAGTGAAGAAACTTCAAACGAAGTAGAGGCGGCATTGAAAACAGACGGTAAAAAAGCCTATGTGGAGAGTCTTGAGAACTATACGAAGAAAAAAGAGACAACCTCCGAGGAAAGCCTGGAAGATGTCAAACCAAAAACGGCGCAAAATGGTGATACCATTGGCGACGAGCTTGAAAGCATAGTCGGAGAGTAGGGTTTAGAGGAGGCCGACAGCCTCTCTGACCTTTTCCATTTTGGCTGTGGCTATGGCACCTGCCTTTTGGGCACCAAGCGCCAGAATGTCATGGACTTCATCGATATGCTCAAGATAGTAAGCGCGTCTTTCTCTTGCCTCCTCGAGCTCTTCCCAGATGAGCTCTTTGAGATACTTTTTGAAGTGCCCGTACCCTTCTTTGCCACTCTTGTAACGTTCCTGTAGTTCTTTTTTCCCTTCATCGTCCAGAAAGAGTGCAGCAAGATTGTAAATGTGGCACCCTTCCCACTCCAGCGGTTCACCCAGGGGTGTAGAGGATGATATAATCTTGTTACAACGCTTCTGTAGAGCCTTTTCACTCTCCATAAAGAGGTCTATGGCATTGCCGTAGCTTTTACTCATCTTCTGACCGTCGATACCCGGAATAGTTGCGACATCTTCGTTGACCATCGCTTCGGGAAGTACAAAAAGTTCACCATATTCGTTGTTGAATTTCACGGCAATGTCACGGGTGATCTCGAGGTGCTGTATCTGGTCTTTGCCTACGGGTACCTTCTGCACATCGTAAAGCAGAATGTCAGCAGCCATCAGCACAGGGTAGCTGAAGAGTGCGTGTGAAGCGGGAATACCTTTTGCAACTTTGTCTTTATAGGAGTGTGCACGTTCCAGAAGCCCCATGGGTGTAAACTTGGAGAGCACCCAGTAGAGCTCCAGCACCTGCGGTACATGGCTCTGTACCCAAAAGGTGGTCTTTTCTGGGTCAATGCCTATTGAGAGGTAGTCTATGGCCGCATCGATGGTGTACTGTTTAAGTGTCGCTGCATCAGTTGAACTGGTAAGTGAGTGATAGTTGGCAATGAAGGTAAAGAGCTCATGCTCCTCCTGCAGCTCCACCATCGGCTTCATCGCGCCAAAATAGTTTCCTATGTGCAGCTTCCCTGAAGCCTGTATCCCTGTCAGTACCCGCATGTGCTCTCCTATTGCAAATTATTTAGCGAATTATAGCACCCAAACCCAAAAGAGTACCATGCAACATTTTCATCATTCATTATCCTTCTTTATACCTTTGATGAATTCTAAAAAGAACGCAAGAAAAATAGAAAACATCAGTCCGGTAATGAATGCAACGATCACAATGAGTTTCTTCTTTGGTTTAATAGGAACATCCCCTATCGAAACAGGGGCGATTTCATGCGACATAACTACTTCTGAACCTGGAAGGGAATAGACTTTTGCCATTTTTTGGTGACGTTCTTTGATGAACCGGAGTGCGCCTTTCAAATCTTTTTCAATTTGCTCTTTGTCGGTATGTGTAGCACTCAATTGAAGCAGTTTCGTTCTTTTTGGTACAGAAGTGCTTACTCCGGTTGTTTGGCTGACTATTTTGGCAAGGTCATTGACATTGTCAAGATCGTAGACCCTTAACACCAACGATCCATCTGCAGCTTTTTCTTTGTTGACCACTTTGCCTATTTCGACTGTAACGCTCCCGGAGTAGACAGGTTTTGCTATAAATACATAGATGATTGCTGCCAGTGTCACAAGAACAGTTACGCTGGCTATAAGTTTTTTCCTCTTGACAAGTATTGCCCATAGTTCACGCAGGTCAATGGTGTCTGCCTGTACACACTGTGTTTCGTTTTGCAATTCTTTTTCCTTTTAGTTGGTTTTCATTTAACAGCATTATTGCATATGAGTACTTGACAACAGTAGAAATCTATGTCAAAATCCTCAATCCTCAATCCTCAATCCTCAATCCTCAATCCTCTAATACGCTCCTTCACGTTTCAAAACGACTTTTACCGTTTTGAAAAGAATGACAATATCAAGCCAAAGTGACCAGTTAGAGACATACCACTTGTCTGTGGCCACCCTGAAATCATAGTCTGTATCACTCCGGCCGCTTACCTGCCAGAGACCTGTAATACCAGGCTTTACCATAAAGTAGTAGATAGCATCTTCTTTGTAATACTGATCTATCTCCTGCTGTATGACCGGTCTTGGTCCGACAAAGTTCATTTCACCTTTGAGTACATTAAAAATCTGTGGCAGTTCATCGAGTGAGGTCTTACGTAAAAAAGAACCGATTTTTGTCACCCTTGGATCATTTTTGAGTTTGAAGTTTTCTTCCCACTCTTTGCGTATATTGGGGTCAGTCTCAAGCAGTTTTTCCAGCCGCTCCTGTGCATCGGCATACATGCTTCTGAACTTGAGCGTAGGAATGGGCTTGCCATGCTTGCCTATACGTGTATGGGCGAAAAATACAGGACCCGGAGATTCCTTTTTGATAAGCACGGCTATGATGCCTATAATAGGTAATAAAACAGGCAGCAGGGCAATCGCAAGCAGGTAGTTGAAAGTAATATGAATGAATTCCCGATATCTGCTTTTCAAACGGTTTTTGTAGACAATCATATTGGTTCGCGTGTTGGACAGCTGGTAAATGGTTGACTGGGTTAAATCATACTCATTAATGAGAGGTACAAAAATGACTTCATCTGTTTTTTGTATTTCAGTGTCGATGATCTTATGAAGTCTTTTGGCGTCTACTCCTTCTGAATTTACAAAAACTGTTTCAGGTGTATCTGATGGTATATAACCAAGGTAGTGGTTTCCAAATATCTCTTTGGTAACAAATGGATCATTACTGTAAACTGAAGCCTGTTTCTGCCATAGCTTATAACGGTAAAGGAGTTTTTTCCCTATGAGTTTAAAGAGAGGAATAAAAAGCAGCATACATGCAAATATAAAAATGATGGTAGCTCTGGAGTAACTGCCTATGGATTTACTCATTGCAAGAAATGCCATTACGAGCACAAAAGCCAAAAGCAGCGCTTTGGTGATTTGCCTTGTCTCATGCCAAAAATCATACCTTTTGGTGTAGACACCCTCATAATAGAGCATGGCAAGTGTGGCTATATAGATAAGCGGAAAATAGAGATAGAGAGAAAGACTGTGTCCAAAGGTACTCACAAAAGAATCATCAAAGAGTATTCGCAGCCAATATCCAACAATTATAGATAAAGCGATGGCCAGGGTATCAAGAATGAGTAATATAGACTTTGAGTATATTTCTTTCAAGGTTTTCTCTTTTATTTTTCAGCTATTATAGCAAAATTCAGTTTGGCTTAAAGTCATCTTCAAGCCGGACGATATCGTCCTCTCCGGTTTAGGTTATGATACACTCATCTTTTTTATCCCACCAACGATGATGCATACTTATTTTTTTTATCAGCCCTTTTGGTAACTTTTTATAATTTTGCCCAAGTTTATAGCCTGTATACTTCATTGCGTTTCTTACAAAGAACTCTGGAAGTAGATACCAGGCTCTATTAGCCAATAAATAATTTATTTCTGATTGAATATATTTCATCCCTTCACCTTCGGCTTTGCCAAATTCCTCTAAAATCCAACTCTCAGACTGATGAAATACGCCAATATCAAAATAGCGTTTAAACTCTTCACCTACTGTATAACTGTGAGAATGATACACTTTGGCCTCTGCCACATACGCAAGACTATAACCGGACAATATCAATTTAGCACCGGCGTAAGTGTCTTCACCCAAAATCAAGCCATCTTTAAACCAGCCAATACTTTCCAATGCACTTTTTTTGTATGCTGCAAAACTGTCGGACAAGAAAGCAGTTTTTAAACCATATTTTTCTATATCTTTTTTGCTTCTAATATATGATTGCTCTCCATAATTGAATTGCCTTAGGTGCTTGCCAAATAGATTAGTATCGTCATAACTTAATTGTCTGCCATAGGCAGCACCAATTTTTTCATTTTCAAAAACTTTTACAATATTTTCTATAGTATATGCATCATACGGAAGTGCATCCTGTGTGAGAAATACCAATATTTCACCTTTGGCAAGTTGTGCTGCTTTAGCACGTGTTCCCCCATGATCAAATTCATTTTGAGGTATGACTGTTACATTATTTGTGTACTTTTTTGCTATCTCTACTGTTTTATCTTTTGATGAGGAATCAATTATGATAAGTTCATAGTCTTTTAATGTTTGTATTTTAAGTATAGATAATAATTTAGCTATATAAAGTTCAGCATTGTAAGTTGGAATTATAAAACTAATCATAGGTTTCCTTCAGAATAGTTGTCT
>WGDG01000115.1 GCA_015493425.1 Sulfurovum sp. | reverse complement strand
TATATACACTCCCACGCACAGCATGGGAGCGAGACAAAGAGAACAGAAACGAAAAAAGTTTAGAAGACGTGCCGCCATTGAACCGGTGATAGGACACCTCAAAAGCGATCACAGGCTTTCAAGGAATTATTTCAAAGGATTTATCGGTGATGAGATCAATCTGCTGCTGGCTGCAGCGGCATTCAATCTCAAGAAGTGGATGAACCGCTTCTTGGTGCTTCTTTTTATCTACAAAATCACCGTATTAGCTACACTACTCATGCGTATCAAGCCTAAACAGCGGCAGAAATATGCTGACGCCAATTCAACCAATAAGTGCAATTTCTGAGAAAGTAACGTGAAAGAGAGGGTTAACTAATCATAGGTTATCCTTTTTTCACCACAAAATCAGGAAAGTACTATGAAATATAAACAGTTAACCCCAAAAGAAAGATACCAAATTTGGGCTTTATTGCAAATAGGTTGGAAGCAAAAAGATATTGCAGCAGAGATAGGAGTACATCCCTCTACCGTCAGTAGAGAAATTAGACGCAATACTGAAGCATATATTGGAGAGTATCGTTATCAGAGTGCACAATGTTTGACAGAGCTGCGGCATCAGAACAAACCCAAATATACAGTAATAACTGACAAAGTCGAAAAGTATATCCGTACCAAACTCAAAGAGCACTGGTCTCCGGAGCAGATTGCGGGGAGAATGCAGTATGAGGGACTGGGCACTATCTCCCATGAAACGATCTATCAGTTCATCTACCGAAACAAAGCTAACAAAGGCAGGCTCTACAAATACCTCAGACACAAGAACAAGAAGTACCATAAGCGCTCCAACACATATCAACGTAGAGGCACCATTATTGGCAGAACGATGATCGACAAACGTCCAAAGATCGTAGAAAAGAAACGGCGTGTTGGAGACTTGGAGATCGATACGGTCATCGGTAAGAACCATATCGGTGCGCTGGTGACTGTGGTTGACAGGAAGTCAAAGTTCGCACTCATTCGAAAAGTGGCTTCCAAACATGCCGATGTTGTTACCAAAGCATTAATTGAAATGCTTGATCCTATCAAGCCTGTACTTAAAACCATTACCAGTGACAACGGCAAGGAGTTTGCCTATCACAAGATCGTTTCCAATATATTGGAGACAGACTTCTATTTCGCACATCCCTATCACTCCTGGGAGAGAGGATTGAATGAACATACCAATGGACTGATACGACAGTATCTGCCTAAAAAAACTGACTTTACTAAAGTCTCAAAGGAGGAAATCACTACCATACAGGAAAAGTTAAATCACAGACCGCGGAAAGTACTTGGATTCAGGACACCTTATGAAGTGTTTTTCGAGGAATTCGCTAAAGAAGTAGCTGCTTAATTTAGAGGTGAATTGCACTTATGATTTGAATGGGCGTCTTGATTGCATATCCAACTGCGAGAATGGTGTAACCGAACAGAATTAACACGTCATAGCTTGCAACCATGGAAGCCTCCTTTGCGTTCTCTAGAGAACGTTACTACATAGGCATTGACCTACATTCCCACACTTGAAAAGGGCAGTATTATCGGCGATGAAATGCTTGACTTCTGGGTTCGGAATGGAACCAGGTATATACCATTTCTCTAGAAACACCTATGCGTAAGGCAAAAAAAAAGCCCTGATAGGAAAATCCTACCAAGGCTTTGAGGTTCCATGGTGCAGTGTCGGCAAACACAACCATGATATGTTAAACTGTTCGATTAGGAGTGCTATTGTTGCTACTCCTCTATATATCTTTCATTTTGAAGCTACATAAAGGAAAAGCCTATAGGGCATTATATTGTTATGTAGCTTAGCCAAATATTAAGTTGCTTGAGCTTCACTTAAAGAGCTGAGAGTGTGTCCCCAGTCTCAAGAGTTCCAAAGTATCCTCTTCTATCCTGTAAACCACAAGAAGATCTCCGCTGATATGAAATTCTCTTGTATCTTTATAGTTTCCCATAAGATCGTGATCTTTTGCTTCGGCAGGTAGATCCTCTTGATTTAGCAGCAAAGAGATATACATAAAAAGCTTTGCCGTATTGGTTGGATTGAGTTGGGCTTTTTTGAGATCTTTTGTGAATACTTTATGTATGGCAATATCAAGCACCGACTTCCTTTTTGAGTTCGTCAAGCGATACTTTGGTCATGTTTTTGCCCTCTCTGGCTTCCTTGATCACCTGTGCGGTCTCATCATTGGGTATTCTGATTTGAAAGGGGATGCCCTTTTCCATGACAGCTTGAGTGAGAAAGATATTGAAAGCGTCACTGAGTCCCATGCCGTACTGCTTAAAGATCTCCTGGGCTTTCTTTTTCATTTCGGTATCGAGATATACATTGGTTCTCGTCTTGTTGTTTGCTGTTGCGGTCATACCGATCCTTTGTGTTGATGTAGTTCCATTATAACACACATCGTGTGTTTTGTCAAACAGGGTTGATCTCTTAGTCAGGGATTATGATTTCATTAAAATTCTTATTAATCTTTACAACTTCTCTGCTGCTATCAGGATAAAGTTTTATCATAACGCCATCTGCCATCCCCTGCTCTTTGATATAGGCAGGTATACCGTTTTGCAGTAGCTCTTTGGTATTGTCATCTGTCTCAATAGCATGTAGATCTTCAAACAAGGTTTTAGTATCAAGCTCTATTTGCATAGCTATCTATTTGGCAGTTTAACACTTGAACGTGTTTTCGATTTTTGTTGCATCATTGAACTTATTGTGAAGGTAAAGCGGTGCGAATTTTTTTGACAGTTATTGAACTCCTTTTTGAGTGAAGTAATAGTGGTACACACCCCTTTTTTTGTTATATGAAAATTATAGCAAGTGTGTACCACTTGAGTTTGGGAACCGGGTTCAATTCCCTAAAGTGGAATCACAT
>WGDG01000114.1 GCA_015493425.1 Sulfurovum sp. | reverse complement strand
ATGCTATTGCCATGAGTTCGGGTGTGGTCAACGTCAGAACCATGGCCACTTACGGTTTTGTCTTTAACATTGTGGGAATTATGTTGATTGTGACAATCGCCTATACCTACTGGAGAGGGATTTTGTAAAGGTAAGGGAAGGCAGCACAATGTGTGCTGCCTCTGTTTTAGTGCATCAGGTTTCTATGTTCGACCATCGCGCAGAGGTTCTGTACCACTTTCATTCCGGCATTTCTGGCCTTCTCGGCCGCTTCGTTGTTGACCAGCCCCTGCTGCCCCCAGAAGACCTTTACATCACCGCGCTCGATACAGGCATCGGCAATGGCATCAAATGCAGCGGGTTTTCTGAAAATATCCACCATATCGACCTCAAAAGGGATCTCTTTGAGAGAACGATAAACCTTTTCACCGAGAATGGTCTCTTCCTTGGGGTAGACCGGTACGATCTTGTAGCCAGCTTCCTGTAGATACTTCGCGACACGGTGGCTTGGTTTGCTTGGATCCGGAGAGAGCCCCAGTACGGCGATGGTCTTGACGTTGTCGAAGATCTCTTTGATCTCCTCTTTGTTGCTGTTTACGGTAGGAAATTCACATTCCATTGATCATCCTTTAGTTTTAGATTTGCTGGAACTCCAAATCTTGGAGTATTCTTTCTACAGTAGACTTCAGAGTAGGAAGTTTCTCATCACATACATAGTAGATCTCTTGGGCATCCAGGTCAAAATAGTGATGAGATATTATATCCCGAATCCCTTTTGCACCCTTCCAGTCTACTTGAGGATATTTCTTCAATAGTGCATGGTTTGTAATTTTATCTATATTTTTAAGCGTTTCACCTATTGCGATGAGTTTCATACAGATAGAATCCAATTTCTCCATACCTTCCGGAGAATCAAGGAAGAAGTCACTGCTGTCCACCATTTCAAATCTTGCAAGAATGATGTCGGTAGCCTCTACAATCTGTTCAAGTAATTCACGTGTAAGTGCTTTATCATACATAGATAGCTTCTTGGTCTATTCTTTTTTTAAGATAAGGATTCATCCTCTTTCTAAGTCTTACAATGTCGACACTTTTATGAAAAAGATTTTGGAGTTCTTCTTTAATGTGAACAAGCATAAACATATCGGGAGTTTTGGTTTCTATGCAAATATCAATATCACTTGCCTCTGTTGCTTCGCCACGGGCTACTGAGCCAAATATACCAATATTTTCGATGCCATACTTATCATGATTATTTTGCTTATATTGTGATAACAGATTTAAAATATAATCACGATTCACACCTGCTCCTCTTATCTGTAATCCGATTTTAAATTATAACATATACTTACCCGGTACTTTAGCTTTTATTTTCTTAAGGTTGCCACAAGCCGTTTGGGGTGCAAAAAGAGGCTCAGCGCATCGGTTACCTCTTTGCATACCAGCGCAGAGGCAAGCATTGTGGGGGTAGCACATCCCTCTTCACCGAAAATAGCGATGCCCAGTGCCGCATGTTCAAGCATTGCTGCATCATTGTTGCCGTTGCCCAGTGCCGCGCATTTTTCAGCCCCAAGTGAAGCGATGTAGTCAGCTTTCTCCTGTGTGTGGTCACTGCTTGAGAGCACTTTTATGGTGACCGGACTGTCTGCAAGCTGTGCTGCCACACTGCCGAAGGTATCGGCAGTGATGACATGCAGTGTATAGTTCTCAGCCAGTGTTTCGAAAAGGACTTTAACTTCCGTGTAAACCATACCGTCTTTGGCAATGGTACCGTTGTAGTCACAGACAATGTGGGTAATAGCGAGTGTTTTGAAGTTTGGTATCTCTATCATTCTTAATGTCCCGGTGATATAATTTCTGATCGTTTCTGCACAAAACCAATGTGCAGTGATTTGAAACATTATATCAGATAAAAGGTTGTTTTATGGAATCTGTCAAACTTACAGAATACAGTCACGGTGCAGGATGCGGGTGTAAAATCTCACCAATGCTGCTTGAAGAGATACTCTGTACCACACAGGAGGTCAGCGACTTTCCTCAACTGCTTGTAGGCAACAGCAACAAGGATGATGCTGCTGCATACGATCTTGGCAACGGTACCTCCGTACTCTCGACGACAGACTTTTTCATGCCTATTGTCGATGATCCGTTTACATTCGGTAAGATTGCGGCAACCAATGCGCTGAGTGACATTTACGCTATGGGCGGCAAGCCGCTGATGGCCATTTCTATTTTTGGCTGGCCTATCGACAAACTCTCCGCCGATGTTGGACGGGAAGTCATAGACGGCGGGCGTGCTATCTGCGAAGAGGCAGGCATTCCGCTTGCAGGCGGTCACTCCATTGACTCTCCCGAACCCATCTTCGGTCTGGCAGCAACAGGGCTGGTTAACAATAGCGACCTGATGCAAAACGACAGTGCCGAAGAGGGATGCTACATATTCCTTACCAAACCTATCGGTATCGGTATCCTTTCTACCGCACAGAAGCAAAAAAAGATCGAAGACGGACACATTGACCCTGCGATCGAAGCGATGACGACACTCAACAAAATCGGAGCCGACCTTGCGCCGCTTGAGGGTGTGGTGGCGATGACCGATGTGACCGGTTTTGGACTGCTGGGACACCTCAGTGAGATATGTGAAGCCAGCAACATCGGTGCAAAAGT
>WGDG01000113.1 GCA_015493425.1 Sulfurovum sp. | reverse complement strand
CTGCTTGATAACACGCTGGCCTGCAAAGCCGATAAGCGCACCCGGCTCTGCCATAATGATGTCTCCAAGCATCGCAAACGATGCAGAAACCCCACCCATAGTAGGGTCGGTCAGTACAGAAATATACGGAAGCCCTTTGTCACTGAGACGCTTGAGTGCTGCAGAGGTTTTGCTCATCTGCAGCAGTGCATAGGTACTCTCCTGCATTCTTGCACCGCCGGAAGCAGAGACAATAATAACACCGCACTCTTTTTCAATCGCACGGTTTACCGCACGGACAATTTTTTCACCCTCTACTGATCCCAAACTTCCGCCCATGAAGGCAAAGTCAAAGACTACCAGTTCGGCAGGAATGCCTTCAATCGTACAGCTACCGCTGACAACCGAAGAGGTTTTCCCTGTTTTCGCTTTGGCTTCTTCCAAACGCTTTTTGTAAGACTTTTTATCGGTAAACTTCAAAGGATCGACCGGTGCAAGCGAAGCATCGTGTTCTTCAAAACTTCCCTCATCGACAATCGAAGCAATACGCTTCTCCGCACTGATACGGAAGTGATGGTTACACTTGGGACAGACATTCTGCTTGGCTTCCACCTCTTTGTAGTACATCAGGGAAGTACACTTCGGACACTTGATCCACTGATTTTGCTGTTCTTCTTTTGCTTTCTCTTTTCCAAATAGATTACTGAACATCGTTCCAAATTCCATTACACGTCCTCTTCCGTCTGCCTGGCTTTAACGATAATACCTTCAATCGTCTCCACCACGCTTTTTTCTTTCGATACTATAACATAATCTTGCTCAACGACCACTTCAAGCCCTTCACAAAGTGCCAGACCCGCAGCAAAATCGTAGATGCGAAACGTCCCGGCAAAGAGAACGAACTTCACACTGTGTGCATAGGCAAGCGAGAGGGCAATGGCACCGGGTGCTCTAAACTTCAGTCCCGACGCTTCAAGCTGGGCAACAAGGTTCGGATTGGCATAGGCTTTTTCAAAGAGGCCAATCTCCGCATTGGGAACATTTGGGGGTTCACGCAGTTGTGAAGCGAAAAGTTTTCCCTGTAAAAGGGATACACCGGGAGTTTTAATGAAAATATCACCATTTGCAAGATTACAGACAATGGCTGCATCAAGTACGCCATTCGCATTCACACGCGCAACAGAGGTACCATAGTAGGGAAAGCGGGAAAGTGCGTTGGCAGAACCGTCAATAGGATCAATGATGATATGTGCATCTCCCTCTCCAATAATACCCGACTCTTCGGACTCGATGAAACCAAAAGATGAGAGGTGTTTGACAAAAACCGCTTCGGCAAAGAGATCGAGCCGTGAACTCACATCACCCCCTGCACCTATATCGGTCTTTTCATACCACGATGCATCAAAACCTGCTTCTATCGCTTTGGCGATCTCCTCATTGGCACGAATACAGGCTTTGACAAACGGATCCACAACTCACCTTTCCATAAAAGATTTTCGACACAAAAGCATACCCACACTCTTCACTAAAGAAGAGTACACCCGGAGACAAGACACCCTTTTTTGCAAACGGTCTAAAGGTACGTAACTACGCACCCTACAAAAATAGAAGCTTTGCAAAAGAAAAGCATACCAAAACTATTCACCATTCACTATTCACTCTTAACTGTTATCGCAAAGTGATAACAATCATTCCCCTTTTTTGTTCATTTCGAGGGTTGGTCTTGCGCCACGCGGTACGACCATCCAGAATTTACGGACTGCAACTCTGGCATTGTCAAGAATCTCCTGTGCTTTTTTGCTGCCTGTTTTGGCAACATAGTCTTTGAGCAGTCGTTTCAGTTCAAACATTTCAAAGTCCCATTCATCTGTGTCGATACGGATTGCTTCGACCAGTTCAGGGTTGAGCTTTTCATAGAAAGTATTCTCTTCATCGTAAACAAAGGCTTTACCGCCGGTCATACCCGCACCGAAATTCACACCGGTATTCCCCAGAATCACAACTGTACCGCCGGTCATATATTCACAAGGGTGGTCACCCGTTCCCTCAACTACCGCGGTAGCGCCCGAGTTACGTACTGCAAAACGCTCACCGACCATTCCGCTGACATAAAGGGTACCACCGGTAGCACCGTACAGACAGGTGTTTCCGCCCAGTGCGAAGTGAGGACCGGATTTACTTGACGTAATGACGATACGTCCGCCGTTCATACCTTTACCGATATAGTCGTTACCTGCACCGTAAAGATTGATACTGATTCCTTTGGCAAGGAAGGCACCAAGTGACTGTCCTGCCACCCCGGTCAGGTTGATGGTAATGGTATCATCAGGCAGTCCTTTGTTCCCGTGACGTGCTGCGATCTCACCGGAAATACGTGTACCGAAACTTCTATTGAGGTTACTGATCTCTTTCTCAAGCACAATCGGTTTGCTTGGATCTTCAATGGTCGGCATCAGCTCTTTGACAATCTCTTTTTCATACTCGTTCTTGTCAAACGGTTCATTGAACGGTACCTGACAAGTATCGATACCGTCAACTTTCTGCAAGAGCTGTTCGAAGTCGAATTTCTTGGCAAATTCATCATCGATCACTTTCATCAATTCAGTTTTGCCAACAATCTCTTCAAGACTTCTGTATCCAAGCTGCGCCAGAATTTCACGTACTTCTTCCGCCAACAGCGTAAAGTAGTTGATCACCTTCTGTACATTTCCTTTGAAACGTGCTCTCAGGTGCGGATCTTGTGTTGCAACACCCACACCACAGGTATTCAGGTGACATACACGCAACATCATACAGCCCACGATGACCAGTGCACCTGTACCGAATGCATACTGTTCTGCACCGAAGATCGCCGCTTTGACAACATCGAGTGCCGTTTTAAGACCGCCATCGGTCTCTACTGTAACAAGCTGACGCAGGTTGTTTGCTTTAAGCGCATTGTGTGCTTCTACCAGTCCAAGCTCCCACGGGTTCCCCGCAAAACGGATGGAACCGATAGGCGCCGCACCTGTACCGCCGTCACCGCCGGAAATAATGATCTTGTCTGCATAGGCTTTGGCAACACCGGCTGCAATGGTACCGACACCCGCTGTAGAAACAAGCTTGACCGCTACTTTCGCATTGGGGTTGACCTGTTTCATATCGAAGATAAGCTGTGCAAGGTCTTCGATAGAGTAAATATCATGGTGCGGCGGTGGCGAAATAAGGGTCACACCCGGTTTGGTATAACGCAATGAAGCGATGAGTGGAGAAACCTTGCTTCCAGGAAGCTGTCCGCCCTCACCCGGTTTGGCACCCTGTGCTACTTTGATCTGGATCTCCTCAGCCGAACGCAGATACTCCGGTGTTACCCCGAAACGTCCCGATGCGATCTGTTTGATCTTGGAGTTCTTGATAGTACCGTAACGCGCAGGGTCTTCCCCACCCTCACCGGAGTTGGATTTTCCGCCAAGAGTATTGAGCGCTTCGGCAAGCACTTCATGTGCCTCTTGGGAAATCGACCCCATAGACATTGCCGCAGAAGAGAAGCGTTTGAAAATCTCTTCAACCGGCTCCACCTCATCGATACTGATAGGTTCTCTTGGAGAATTAAGCTCATAGAAGTCACGGATGAACTTCTTGTCACGATTGTCGATCATGTCCGAGAGCTTTTTGTAATCCTCTTTGCTGCCTGTTTCTGCCGCTTTTTGAATGGCAGAGATGACCGGTCTTGAGAAGTCATGATACTCTTCGCCTCTTTTGTACTTGTAGAATCCGCCTTTGTAAAGCGCATTCTTTTTGCCTTCAAATTCATCGGTATAGGCACGGTCATGATAGGTATTGAGGCGCTGGTCAATATCTTCATACCCCAGCCCTTTGAGCAGGCCTACCGAACCGTTGAAACACTCACTGACAATCTCGTCACTCAGACCGATAACATCGAAAAGTTTGGAATTCCGGTAGGAAGAGATCGTTGAAATTCCCATTTTGGACATAATTTTGAGCAGTCCGGCACCCATGGCACGTCTGACACGTCTGAGTGTCATTGCCATATCATCTGTCTCGTCTTTCATCAGTTGCTCGACAGTGTAGTAAAGCAAATATGGGTAGATCGCTGCCGCACCATAACCGATCATACAGGCTGCAGAGTGTGGGTCAAATACTTCTCCGGTCGCAGCCACAATACTGACAAGGTGTCTCAGCTTCGCATCAAGCAGTACCTGACTTAAGCGTCCGATAACCATCACCATCGGCATAACTTTTGTTTCGACAGAAAGGTTTCTGTCATCAAGAATAACCGTTCTGATGCCATTGTCACGGACATCTGCAACAATTTTTTCTACAAGCGCATCGAGGCTTTTTTTAAGGTCATGGGTATAGGTAGTATCATAACTGGCAACTTTGTATGCAGGGTCATATTTTTCATTCCCCTCTGTTCCAAACTCCTGCAAGATAGCAAATTTCTCTGCTGACATCACCGGTAGTACCGTTTTAAGACGCTTCGCATGCTCTGCATCATCTGAAAGTACATTGCGTATTTCACCAAATCCGGTATTGAGACTGGTAACAGTCTTTTCACGGATAGGGTCGATTGGCGGGTTGGTGACCTGTGCGAACTTCTGTTTAAAGAAATCGGTGAAGTTACGCTGATGGGTAGAGAACGCTGCTATCGGCGTGTCATCACCCATTGCACCGGTAGTCTCTTTCCCCTCGAGTACCATCGGTTTGATCACTTCACGCATCACTTCGAGTGTAAAGTTGAAATAGCGCTGCTTGGCTTCCATCTCTTTATGATCTGTGGAAACTTTGTCTACTTTGGTATTGGGAACATACTCCTGCAGGTAGCTCATATTTTCACCCAGCCATTTGTTGTATGGGTGCATCGATTTGATGTAGTCGTCTATATCTTTGGATTTCAGCACTTTACCGTACTTGAGGTCAACCCCCATCATCTCACCTGACTGTAGACGGCCGCGCTCTACAATCTGCTCTTCTGGAATTTGAAGTACCCCATACTCCGAAGAGATCAGCAGGCGGTTATCGGTAGTGACAATATACTTTGAAGGTCTCAAACCGTTTCTGTCAAGCACACACCCGATATAACGACCATCGGTCATACTCACCGCAGCAGGTCCGTCCCATGGTTCAAAGCAGGTACTCGCATACTCATAGAAGGCTCGAAGGTCACCATCCATCTGTGATGCATTATGCCATGGCGCAGGAATGAGCGAACGTGCCGCTTTGAAGAAGTCGACACCGTTCACACGCAAGAACTCCATAAAGTTGTCGAGGCTTGCCGAGTCACTCATACCGTCCTGGATGACATCGGTCAGACGTTTCATCTCTTCATCTGTAAAGACGGTGGACTTCACCGCAGCCATTTTCGCCTTCACATTAAAGCGGTTGGCTGTTACAGAGTTGATCTCACCGTTGTGGGCGATCATTCTGAACGGCTGTGCCAGTCTCCATTCAGGCAGTGTATTGGTAGAGAAACGCTGGTGGAAAAGGCAGAAAGAGATTTTGAAATCTTCATCTGCAAGATCCTGGTAAAACTCTTTGATATGTGTAGGCATGACCAGTCCCTTGTAGGAGACCACTTTGGATGAGAAGGAAGGAATGTAAAAATCTCTGTCGTGTTTGAGTTCATGCTCGATCTCTTTACGGGAAAGATAAAGCAGCGCGTCGAAACGTTCGGAAGCAACGACACCCTGTGGTGCGACAAAAACCTGTTTGATGGTTGGAAGGGTAGAGAGTGCCTGCTCACCGAGTGCATTGGTGTCAACAGGAACGGTACGGGTATAGACCACTTCAAGGTCATTGTTGTGACACACTTTTTCAATAATGGCAAAATCGTTTTCATTCCGGGAGAAAACCATTGCTACACCATACTGTTCAGGCAAATCGATACCCGCTTCGGAAGCCTTCTTTTCAAAGAAACTTTTGGGCATGGAGAGCAGCAGTCCGGAACCGTCCCCCGTCTTTCCATCAGCAGCAATCGCGCCGCGGTGCATCATACGCGAAAGTGCGGTAACGGCATCCTCGAGGTTTTGATGTGACGGTGTATTGTCGATAGAGCATAGCAGCCCGAATCCACAATTGTCTTTAAATGAAGTATAGAGATCTCTCATAGTCCAACCTTGAATTAAAATGAAAAAACGCCCTTGTATAAGCGTCTGAAATGGGGATGATTATACTTAAATATACGTTAGAACTCCTTTAACCACATAGCAAGAAGTGCCCCTCAGCCCGGAAGAGCGACTCTTTTTAACCCAAAACGCACTATAATCGTTTCAAGATAAAATCAAACAGGAGCGTCTGCATCAAAGGGTTCATTTTACGTGTGCGAAAAGCCAAGAACGAAGACTCCATTGCCCTTGTTTTGACACACAGTCATATCAGAACCTACTATCGTTTTTACGGTGCGCGGCATTCCATTCTGCAGCTGGGAAACCTCATTGATTTTGAAGTCGAAGGTGAAGACGGCAGGTTTCTTCCGAGACTGCGTTCACTGTCGCATCTTGGTTTTCCATGGATGTTTGAACGTAACCGCCTGATGCTTTGGCACAACTTCATACAAAAGTTTGAACCGCATCTCAAAGATGCCGATGAACTTGACCCATTTTATTTTGATCTTCTGCTGGATGCTGCCAAAAAATGGCACCGACAAAACCCCAAACGCATTGTTTGTGAAAGTTACATCAAACTGCTCGATTTTGAAGGACGGCTCTACCCCGAAGAGCACTGCTACATCTGTGAAAGTCGTATAGAAGAGGAGATTGCCCTGATGCAGGCGTTCAAACCGGCACATCCGCACTGTATCTACGCCGCTGCACTGCCGACAAAAAAAATACTTGATTTTTTCAAAAACAAAAAGACAGTCTTTCTTGACGACCATGAGGTGGATATACTCTTTGACATAGTGATGAAGGGGTTTTAGCGTGGATTTCAGGGAAGATTGGTTATGCTTTGCGCACATAACCTATGAAGGATTTCAGTATGATAAAAACACTTTTCGCAGCAACAATTGCCGCACTGCTTTTTAACGGATGTTCGGAGTTTAGTTTACAGTCCTCTGACACACCGCCCGCAACAGAACACGATAAGGCTGTCTATCAGCAGAAACAGGCACTCCAGGAGCAGCAGGATACGATGCTCGACACCTATAAAAACTAAAGTGCTGCAGCAAAAAGGCTTACGCCTTTTTGACAAACTCCTGCTTGAGTTTGATCGCACCTACACCAGGCACTTTGCAGTCAATGTTATGACCGTCACTCCCCTCAACCAGACGAATTCCCTTGATCTTGGTACCGACTTTAATACCGCCGCTGCTTCCTTTAACCTTGAGGTCTTTGATAACAGTAACAGTATCGCCGTCTTGAAGAATGTTGCCGTTGGCATCTTTGACAACCAATCCTGATTCCGCCTCTTCAGCTTCACTTTTGCTCCATTCGTATGCACACTCCGGACAGATGTAGAGATCGCCGTCTTCATAGGTGTACTCACTGCCGCACTTTGGACAATTTGGAATGTTTTCCATAAAATTTCCTTTGTAAAAGATTATTGTGGACGTATTTTACTCTTCTTTTTTTAAAGCGCATCATACATACGGCAAACACTAAACTCAGAAAGTTTCGTTTTGCATCTCCTCCCAATTCCTTCTTTCACCAACTGTATCATTCAGAACTTATACCCGCCAATGAGTCTGAGTGCAGAAATATCAGGCTGTTGGTCAAGATCGACAAACTCATAGGTACCTGTGAAGTAAAAACCGCTTGGGTGGTTATAGCTGACGCGTAGACCGTACTGCTTCTGATACTCCTGCCCTTCCCCGTTGAGTGAAGATTTGGAGTACTGAGGGTCAAGGTCAAAATAGGTATAGCGCGCCCCTATCCAGAGTCCGTCAATCCCCTGCTTGCCAAAGTCGTAACCCAGCTGCGCCTTATAGGAGTTGGCGTTACGCAGGCTTCCCGCTTCAAAGAAGTGGAAGATCATCCCATTGGCAAAATACGGATAGCCGCCCCATGCACCAAGCGTATCGCCTGTTCCGTCACCATCGGTATAGAAGGATGCACCAAGGGCGATGTCAAAGCCGGTCTCATGCTTGGCATTGAGACGTACAGAGTAGATACTGTAGTCAATGGCACGACCACCCAGTACATCGCGATAGTACTCTTTCAAACCTCCAACTCCCTGAAAGTCGATGAACTGTACACCCATATCGTAGCTGAAGCTCTCCGCCTTGCCGGTATAGTCGTACTGTACAAAAAAAGTGTTGTAATAGTCTTTCATATAGTAGTCCCATACCTGGAAATTGTGTGTACCGTCATCATACTGGAACACACCCGTCCAGACGCCTTCGTCTCCGCCAATCTTTTTATATCCGCTATCCACAAAACTGGCATCACTCATCGTATGCCACTGGGTACCGTTGGCACCGCTATCCCACACACCAGCCATCTTGTAAAAGTACCCGCCGGCAAATGTAATGTTCTCAAAACTTTTATTCAGATAGTAAGCCCCCTGAAAACTGTTGGCAAGCATATACCAGTCATCGGCGTCGATCATCGGTGTGACTGTCTCTTTCGCACCGGCAACAAAAGTATGCGCACCATTCTGGCTCTTATACGATACATACGCTTCCTGCAAAATAGCGAACGATTTACGTTCTACAGCATCAAAAACAAAGTTTCGCTGTTCATACAGTGGATCGTTGATACCGAAATCGGTAGCGCCTGCCCCCGTGATTTTAAAACTGAAACCGTTGTAATTTGGTGAAGTTATCGAAATTTTTGGCATCAGGTAGACACCACGTGAATCGGCATGTCCTTTATTTACATTTGGATTGACAGGCACAATTTTACCGTTGACATCAAAATGGGATGGCGCATTGCTGTAATCGTAATTCAGATATCCTGCACGAATATCACCGGAGACTTTCCAGCCATTACCAACCTGCAGTCCTTCAGACTGGGTATCTTCATGGATGACTGTTTCATAAGCATGGTCATCGTCAGTGACATTCGATTCTGAAGCTATAAGTTTTTGGGAAGCCATGAGTGATGATGCCCCGACCGATACAGCAAGGAGCACCAGAACAGACACTTTAGAGTACGCAAATTGCATCTTCTCTCTCCCTACTGCGCCAGTGGGTTGAGACCCAGCTTATCGATGATGTAGGCAGCAGCTTTCTGCCCTCTTACAGAGTTGCCGTACTTGTCAAGCGGCGGTGATACCACGCCGATACCAAGTTTACCCGGAACGATAGCCAAAATTCCCCCGCCCACACCGGACTTTGCCGGAGTGCCGGTCAGGTAGAGCCAGTCGCCCGCATTGTCATACAGTCCTGCCGTTGCCATGATGGCAAGGATTTTCGGTACATATTGGCTGTCGATCACCCTTTTGCCCGTTACAGGATTGACACCATGATTGGCGAAGGTCGCACCCATTACACCAAGGTCGTGTGAGGTGATGTTGACAGAACACTGCCTGGTGTAGACCGTTGTCGCCTCAAGCGGATCGGAACCCATTCTGCCGTAGGCATCAAGCAGCTTAGCAATTGCCTGGTTACGCTTGTTGTCGTTAACTTCAGAGTGGTACACCTTTTCGTTAAAGCCCAATTTCTTTCCTGCAAAAGCATCCATATTCTGCTTGATCTTCGCCCAGCGTTCTTTGGAGTCTTTTGCCTCTACCCATGATGTAGACTGGATTGCACCTGCATTGACAAAGGGGTTGGAAGCGCTTCCGCCGTGCAGTTCGATAGCGATAATGGAATTAAACGGCAGACCCGTCGCATTGACACCGATCTTCTCTTGCATGAATTTCTCACCCTTCTCCTGGATCACCTTCGCAGCGGTGAATACTTTGGAGATAGACTGGATGGAGACTTCCGCTTTGGTATCCCCTATTTCGTACACTTTACCATTTGGTGTCACAAGCGTGATACCAAAGATCTTCGAATCGACCTCTGCCAGCGCCTTGATGTAGTCGGCATTCTTGCCGCCCTGGTCGTTCTTGAACTTCTCGTACGCCTCTTTGAGCACCGCATTGATCCGCGCTTCAGTGAGCGCACCCTGCTTTGCCTCTACGTTCGCTGCCGGTGCTGCTACCGGACCTTTGGCCTGAGCCGGGGCCGTCCCCACCAGTACCAGCGACGCACAGATAACAGAGAGTCCCATCACCCCTTTGCGCAGCAATGCCTCTTTTTTATTCCTCATCACTTCTCCCTTGTTGTGGTTGTTTTGGATATCGTCGACACTGCAATGCATAGCCGACAGGTAGTCCATCGGAAGTATTGTAACAAAAATCTGTCCAAATACAATAAATTTTGTTAAACTAATGAGCAAGTTTCAATCGTGCAAGCAGACCGGCTGTCGTCGTGTACCCTACTTCGGTAAACTTGCGTCTGCCGTTTGCATCAAAAATAAATGTTGTGGGAAATACCGTTACGTTGAAACGTTCTGCCAGTTTTCCCTGTGGATCGTTAACAACCCTAAACGAGAGATGATGCTCTTGCAAATAATGCTTTATTGAAGCGTTATCACCGGAATTCACGGCAATGGTCACCACATTGTATTGTCT
>WGDG01000112.1 GCA_015493425.1 Sulfurovum sp. | reverse complement strand
CTTCAAGATCACGCTCGTAGTTTTTTACAGGAATAAGTGCCTTTTTGACACCTGCCTTGTGTGCGGCAATGAGTTTTTCTTTCAATCCGCCAATAGGCAGAACCTTACCCGTCAACGTCACTTCCCCTGTCATTGCCACCTTATTGTCAACCTTTCTTTCACTCAAAATGGATGCAATGGCTGTCATCATCGTAATACCCGCACTCGGGCCGTCTTTGGGGGTTGCCCCTTCAGGTACGTGAATGTGCAGGTCGTAGCGTTTGTACACTTCGCTCGGGTCAACTTCTATGCGTTCTTCCCGCTCTTTCATCGTATGGGGAATGACGGAAGCAGGTATCTTAAGCTTTCGCTGGTCAATGAGTATCTTCACGACCGAGTGGGCAATACGTACCGATTCTTTCATCACATCGCCAAGACTTCCGGTAAGCTGCAAGCCGCCTTTTCCGCGTATCTTGATTGCCTCAATAGTCAGGACATCTCCACCGACGGCTGTCCAGGCAAGACCGGAAACCACACCCACCTGCGGTTTTTTGTCAACTACCGAGAATTCGAACACTTTTTTGTCCACAAATTTCTCGAGGTTCTTTTTCGTAATGTGTACGCTTTGTCTGCGCTTGTCCTCAAGCAGTATACGCGCCGTTTTGCGCATCAGCCCTGCAATACGCCGTCTGAGGTTACGTACCCCTGCTTCACGTGTATATTCATCAATAAGAATACGCAGTGCCTTGTCGGAAATAGAAAATTCATGCGGCTTGAGCGCATGTTTTTTCAGCTCCTGCGGAATGAGGTAGCGTCTTGCAATCTCAAACTTCTCTTTTGGCGTATAGGAGTTAAGCCCAATGAACTCCATACGGTCACGCAGCGGTGCCGGAATACGCCCCACATCATTGGCTGTGGCGATGAATACTGCCTTGCTCAGGTCAATATTGAAGTTGAGATAATAGTCTCTGTACTTGCTGTTCTGTTCAGGATCAAGAATTTCCAGCAGTGCCGCTGTCGGGTCTCCTCTCATGCTGCGCCCTACCTTGTCTATCTCATCGAGCACAATGACGGGGTCCATCGTTTTGGCCTCAATAAGTCCCTGCACCAATCGCCCCGGCATGGCACCAACGTAGGTACGTCGGTGTCCGCGAAGTTCATTGACATCTTCCAGCCCGCCCAGTGCAATACGCACCAAAGGACGCCCAAGCGCATGGGAAATAGAGTTTGCCAGTGACGTTTTACCGACACCCGGAGGGCCCGCAAAACACAAAATTGCACCACCGGTCTCTTTTTGCTGTACTCCTCTGAGTGCCGCAAGTTCCCGTACGGAGAAAAACTCGACAATACGCTCTTTGGGTTTCTCAAGAGAATAATGGTCTTTGTCAAGCTCCCGTGCCACATCTTCAACAGAAAGGTTCTTTTTAGTGTACTTTCCGAAAGGAAGCTCCAGCACCCATTCAAGGTAACTCTGAAGCAGGTTTGCATCAGCTGAATCGGGATGCATCCGTGCAAAGCGGTCAAGCTGTTTGCTGATCTCTCTGTAGGCATCTTCATTCATGTAGGGTTTGAGCTGTTCAATCTTTTCTCTGAACTGGGCAATCTCCTCTTCACGCTGGGTATCCATACCCAGCTCCTGCTGAATCTCTTTCAGCTGCTCTTTGAGGAAATACTCTTTGTTGGTCTGCTCGATCTTGTTGTGTACTTTGGAGCGGATCTCCCGCTGTACTTTGGCAGCTTCTATTTCAGAAGTCACAACATCGATGAGTCCCATCAGACGCTTTTCGATCTCTGGTTCAATATAGAGTGCATACGCCACTTCTTTATCAAGCTTGAGCATCGAAGAGACAAGATCGGCAATACGCTGCGGCTCATCGTTTTCTTCAATGGTTTTGACCAGATCCGCCGGTACATGGGAACTCAGTGTTGAAAGCTTTTTGATCTTGTCGCGAAGCAGATCCATCAGTGCTTCGGCACGCAGCTTGTCATAGGCAGGCTGCTCCACTACATCGACAACAGCACGGTTGATCTCGCCGGGAACAGGCTTGACAATGCGCCCGCGTGTAAGTCCCTGAAAGAGTATTTTGACCCTGCCGTCAGGAAGGTGTACCTTTCGCATAATCGAACCGATCACCCCCATCTTGTACATGGAGTCGAAGTCGCGTCTGCCCTCTTTCCCCGGCATGGAAGAGGTAACAAAGAGCAGAGAGTTGTTTTCCATCGCCTCCGTTGCAGCATCGATGTCCTTCTGGTCGGTCAGGAAGATCGGACTGATCATAAAAGGGTAAAGGAAGAGTTCATCCTCCACCACAACAGGAAGTGTGTTCGGAAAATTGTCATAATCGCTTAGTTGCATGGAAAATCCTTGAAAATTAAAAATTAGAAATTAAAAGTTAGAAATTTTTAAAAAGGATAACAGTATAGTCAACAGAGGTAAACAATTCTCTAATTTCTAATTTCTAATTCCGAGAAAAGCGAGAAGACGCTTTTAGTCGAATATCTCCCCGATAATACCTTTCTCAGGCGGTGTTATGTCAGCCATCTCCACGAAAGAGTGTTTGTTCTTCTCACGGTATATTTTGGCCGCTTCGGGTTTACCGGTACGCTCATACAGTGCGGCAATATTCTCATTGAGCAGATACTGCGCCATATACAGGCGTATCAGCATCGTATTGACCAGCGGTGCATACTCGGATCCGGGGTAGCGCAGCTGGTATATTTTGGCTTTGTTGATGCTGTCCATAATGAGTTTCTGGTCTTTGTAGACATCTTTGATACCCAAAAACGAAGCTTTGAGTTTCATGAATTCGGTGTATTCCATAGTACTGTAGTCTGCATAACGCTTGTTGTACTCATCGAGGTAGTAGCCTGCCAGCAGATACTCTTCGTTCTGCATATGTCCCTGTGCCAGCATCATAATGGCCGTAGGCATCAACGGTGACTGCATATGTTCGCTTTTGAGCGAAATGTAGTATTCGTCAGCCTTGTCCATATTGTGCGTACTGATGCTGTTCGCGATCTGCTGATACCAGTAGAGTGCGGGTTTGTTAAACTCTGTCACCTCATCGTCACTGCCGCACCCGGCAAGAAGCAGCAATGCCGCCGCACCTGCCAAAAGACTCTTTTTCAATACCATAGCCACCCTCTTTGCAATATGTTTCCTATATCATATCTCAAAGTATGTAAAAAGTGTATTAGTCTCGTCCGGTATAGCAACTGTTTGAAAACAAACCAAGATATATCATTAACTTAATCGGATAAGAAACTATTAATTCAACTTATTTTTATATCCCTTTTATATTAGATATGGTATATTTAGTTAAGTATTGT
>WGDG01000111.1 GCA_015493425.1 Sulfurovum sp. | reverse complement strand
GCTGGAAACCACCGGCTACATGAGCCGTGTCGCCTTTTTGCTTGACGGCTTCTTTCACAAGTTCGGACTGCATGGCAAGAGCTTTATTCCGCTGGTTACCGGATTTGGCTGTTCCGTACCCGCCTATATGGCAGCACGTACGCTTAAAAACGAAAAAGACAGGCTCATTACCCTCTTTATTATCGGCTTTATGAGCTGCGGGGCACGTCTGCCTATCTATGTACTCTTTGCCGGCGCCTTTTTCGGTACCGAACATGCAGGGAACATTCTCTTTCTCATCTACATCTCCGGGGCAATGCTGGGACTGCTTATGGCAAAAGCACTGAAGATGTTTGTCTTTAAAGGAGAGGACGAACCCTTTGTCATGGAAATGCCAAAATACCGCCTGCCTTCGTTCAAACTCATTTGGCACACCGTCTACGGACAGGCAAAAAGCTACCTCAACAAAGCCGGCACATTCATTCTTGCCGCATCGGTACTGGTATGGTTTGCCAGCAACTACCCCAAACATCCTGAGATAGAAGCACAATATAGCACCAAGATAGAACAGGTGCAAAGCCCGGTACAAAAGCAGAAGCTTACCAACGAGCTGAATGCGAAACTGCTTGAAGAGAGCTACCTTGGGCAGATTGGGAAGGCCACAGAGCCTTTCTTTGCACCGCTTGGTTTCAGCTGGAAAATGGCTGTGGCACTTGAAGCAGGACTTGCTGCCAAAGAGGTGGTTGTCTCTACCCTTGGCGTACTCTACTCACTGGGTGATCAGGTCAGTGAAGCAAGTAAAAGCCTCATGGCACAGATACGCGCGCAGATCCCCCTGCCTGCTGCCATTGCCTTTATTGTCTTTGTCATGATCTACCTGCCCTGCTTCGCTGCATCGGCCGTCTTTACCAAAGAGGCCGGCGGTGTGAAGTATCTGGTCTATCTTTTCATCATGACCACAGCAACGGCATGGATACTCAGTTTCCTTGCATACCATGTTACAAAAATGATTATGGGAACGTGAGAAAATTAGAAATTAGAAATTTAGATTGGAGGGATACTATACATGAGACTGGACGAACTGCACAAAGGTGACAGAGCTGAAATTGTCAAGATACATGCTGACAAGGCGCTAAAAGACAGGCTGGCATCATTTGGTGTCATGCGCGGTGAGGAGCTGACCGTGAAAGGATGCTCCATCGCCAAGCAGACGATGGAAGTAGAAGTCGGCGGTACGCTGCTTGCGCTTCGCAAAGAGGAAGCCGAGAAGATAGAGGTTGAAAAGCTTTAATACTCATTGCAAAGTACGTCATCCCGCATTTGATGCGGGATCTTGACGCTAACTTGCCGATTGACGCAAAGATTCCTGCTTTCGCAGGAATAACGGTAACCCCTCGTCATCCCACACTTGATGCGGGATCATGATGTTGATTGGCTGATTGACACGTAGATTCCCGATCAAGCTGGGAATGACAAAGAAAAAACAAGTACGGATACAAATCATGAAAACAACTTACATACTGCCTTTTGCCATCACGCTCATAGGCACAACGCTTTATGCAGATCAAAACCAAACTGTCGGAGTGGATAACCATACCTTTGAACCAAGAAGTGTAAGGGGTATTATGGGGAATAACACACCCATTGAACACGCAAAAGGACAGCTGCGGTTGGGGTACATTACCTTTGACAGCAATGATCCGACATCGAGTGCCTATGGCCTCGGCGGGCACTTTCACCTCGATACAAAGCGATGGAACGGGCTTGAGGTGGGTTTGTCTGCCTACACAGTACTGAACCTCGGCATTAACCAGAACCCTTCCAATGTCAACCCGGACTTTTTCGATGCACATGGTAAAAGCTTCATCATGCTCTCTGAAGCCTACCTTGACGGCAAGTGGGGCAATACCGAAATCAAACTGGGACGGCAGATACTCGACACGCCCCATGCGGACAGTGACGACATCCGTATGATCCCCAACTATTTCGAAGCCTATACGCTTACCAATACCGATATTGAAAACCTGACACTGCAGGCCGGGTTTATCAGAACCATGGGCGGCTGGGAAAACGGTGTGGATGCTTCCCGTTTCGTGCGCATCTATGAAACCCTTGGAAGTGATGAAGCAACCGACGGTGTCTATTACGGCAGTGCCGTTTATGAGGGCATCGAAGATCTGACACTGAGTCTTTGGTATTACAACTTCAAAGATATTGCCGATGTCGTGTACGCCGAAGCCGGCTACAGCCACATTGTCTCGGACAATCTCCAGATCATTCTGGGGTTACAGTATGACAGTGCCAAACAGAGCGGTGCAGCACTGCTTGGCACACAGAATGCTAACACATTCGGTCTCAGTGCAGAACTCGCACTGGAACAGACCGGTGTTCACATTCTATGTGCCTACAACAAAGACAACGGCGCTACAGGTGCGTCATCCTTCAGCCTCGGCGGCGGCCCCTTCTTCACCTCTAGGGAAGATCAGACACTCGATATGCTCGGTGCTCCCGGTGAAGCATGGATGCTCGGTGGCAGTTATCACTTCAGTGCTATCGGCATTGACGGACTCAATG
>WGDG01000110.1 GCA_015493425.1 Sulfurovum sp. | reverse complement strand
CATCTGCAGCGTATTGTCCATGGCTACAAGATCGCGGCTATGGGAGCGGAGAACTTTCTTGCACACATTGAAAACCACGATCTGGTCATCGTACCCGGCGACCGCAGCGAGATCATCATGCTCTCACTGCTCTCCTACTATGGCAAGCATCATCCGAATATTGCCGGCATCGTATTAAGCGGCGGTATTCCGCCTCACAACGCTATTGTGGAACTCGTAGAAGATTTTGAAGAGAGTACGGTTCCCATGATGCTTGTTGAAGCGGACAGTTACCACACTGCCCTCCGGCTGGAGAAGATTCCTCCCCGCATTGCCATAGGCAGTACACAGAAAATCACATTGGCAAAAGCGCTCTTTGATGAAGCGGTAGACAAAGAGAAACTGCGTACCCTTTTCAGGAAACAGCCTAAAGAGATCTTGACACCCACCATGTTTCTCTACCGACTTATTGAAAAAGCTCGCAGCAACAAACAGCGGATTGTACTTCCTGAAAGCGATGATGAGCGTATTTTGCGTGCTGCAGAAATCATTACGCACCGTAACATTGCCGACATCACACTGCTCGGAAATGAAGAAACGATCCAGTGCCGCTGCAAAAGCCTCGGTATCAACCTTGAAAATGTGCACATTACCGATCCAAACGATATGACCATGCAAACGAAATTTGCAGAACGCTTTTACCATATGCGAAAACACAAAGGGCTGACACTGAACGCTGCCAAAGATGCCATGACACATTTGAGTTATTTTGCGACGATGATGGTCTATGAAGGCATGGCAGACGGTATGGTCTCCGGTGCCACACACACCACTGCAGATACCGTTCGTCCTGCCTTGCAGATCATCAAAACAATGCCAGGCGTCGATCTTGTTTCCTCAGTCTTTTTCATGTGTCTTGATACCCGTATTCTGGTCTATGGTGACTGTGCGATCAATCTCGATCCCTCGGCTGAAGAACTGGCACAGATTGCCATCTCTTCAGCCGATACGGCACAGCAGTTTGGCATTGAACCGAAAGTTGCCATGCTCTCCTACTCTACAGGAAATTCCGGACATGGTCCTGACGTAGAGAAAGTACACAAAGCAACCCTGCTCGCACAGCAGATGCGCCCCGATCTTCTCATTGAAGGCCCCATCCAGTACGATGCTGCCATTGATGAAAAGGTAGCCAAGAAAAAACTGCCCGGCAGCAAAGTAGCCGGACATGCTACAGTATTTATCTTCCCTGACCTCAATACCGGTAACAATACCTACAAAGCGGTACAGCGTGCCACGGGTGCACTCGCTATAGGCCCCGTACTGCAGGGACTCAGACTTCCAGTAAACGATCTTAGCCGCGGCTGCAACGTAAATGACATTGTCAATACCGTTGCTATCACCGCTATTCAGGCACAGCAAAAGGAGCAATCGTGAACATACTCGTGATCAACGCCGGAAGTTCTTCACTGAAATGCCAATATTTTGCTGCACAAAAAAGTATTGCATCACTGCTTATCGAGCGCATTGGAGAAGCACAAAGTGAAGCGACACTCCGTTACAATGAAACAACATACAAAGCTTCCAAACATATTGCCAACCATCATAAAGCCCTTTCACTGCTTATCGAGCTTTTCAAGACAGAGCATATTCTTGAAGATTTCCACATACTCGATGCTGTCGGACACCGTGTAGTACATGGAGGAGAGCACTTCAGCGAACCTGTAAAAATCACCCCTGAAGTCATAGCAACCATTGAACGTGTGATTCCTCTTGCACCGTTGCACAACCCCTCCAATCTTGAAGCAATCCATGCCTTTGGAGCACACTACCCAACCATTCCTCAAATTGCGGTATTTGATACTGCCTTTCACCAGAGCATGCCGCCACACGCCTACTGCTATGCCCTGCCTCTGGAGCTTAAAGAGAAGTATGCCGTACGTCGGTACGGCTTTCACGGCACCTCACACAGCTATGTAGCCAAAGAGGCGGCAAAAATGCTTGGAAGACCGCTTGAGACGCTAAGGCTAATTACCCTGCACCTTGGCAACGGTGCCAGTGCAGCGGCTGTCGCCTATGGCAAAAGTATCGATACCTCCATGGGCATGACACCGCTTGAGGGGCTGATGATGGGTACCCGCAGCGGCGATATGGATCCGGCTATCATCCCCTATCTTGTACGTAACGGATTTGAAGTTGACACTATCGACACGATGCTCAACAAAAAAAGCGGTCTCAAAGGCATATGCGGTACCAACGATATGCGTGATGTCATTGCTCGTGCAGATAAGGAGGATAAAAATGCCCGACTTGCCCTTTTCATGTATACTTACCGGATCAAAAAGTACATCGGTGCCTACGCTGCCGCGATGGGTGGTGTCGATGCAGTCGTATTTACCGCTGGCATCGGAGAGCACGCGACAAAAGTGCGTAAGATGGTGTGTGATGAAATGGTATGGATGGGAATAGAGCTGGATACTGATGCCAATGAACAAATGATCAATGATGGTGGTACTATATCAATGCCCAAAAGCAATGTTGCAGTGCTTGTGATACCGACCAATGAAGAACTTGAGATTGTGCGGCAGTGTGAGAGGGTTTTGAACGAATTGTAAAGATTCCGAAACATCGAACCATTGTCATCCCGCACTCGATGCGGGATCTTGACGTCTAAAGATACCGCTTCACCCGCTGCGCAATATGCCTGCTCAAACGTTCAAGCAGTCGGCTTTGTGTATTGACAAGGGCATCGACATTTGCCCCGCCGCGCTCACTGTAATCAATATCTTCTCCCGTGATAAGCCGGTTGTTTTCCACATCGACAAGACTCCATCTTCCACGAAAGGAAACCACACCCGTCTGTGCATCACCGTCAAAACGCTCAACACTGAGGTAAATACGGTAACGATCCTCCACCGGTTCTTCCCAAGGACGTGTCAAAAAACTGTACTGCGGCAACAGCTTGGCAAGATTGTTGGCAAGTACACTTTGAATATTCTTGTCAAAGGCACCCACCCAGCGTTCAGTTTCATTGACTTTTAGCTGACTTGCAGAGAGACGCGTAACAATTTGCGGCTTGTCAAGGTACTCCGGCAAGTCAACTTCGGCAATACCGATAACTGTTTTCTTGATATGCTTGGTACGCTGCACATCATCGACGCTTGCCGTATGCAGTTGATAAAAGTTTGATTTGCTGCTGCAGCCGCCAAGCAGCAGTCCCAGCAGTACAATAGTAAGTAGACCTCGCAATTTCATCTATTTTCCTTTCAGTAATGATTCCGGATGACGTTCAAGATAGTCAGTCAGGTTTTTGACAGAACGTGTTGCACGCGTCGCCTCATCAAGCAGGCGCTGTATTTTTTTGTTCATCTGTGCATTGGTATCGATGTAGTTCTTCCGTGTTTCATTCATTAAAATATTGGTATCTTTTATTAGCTTGGAGAAATCCTCGAGCGACTCATTAAGCTTTGGCACCGTCTCTGTTCTAACATCTTTGAGCGATGTATTCAGCTCTCTTCCAATATCTTCAAACGGAATGGCTGCGATACGTTTGAGGATTGTCTGCAGATCTGATTTAAGCGAAGCCATTGTTGCCGGTACACTGGGAATCACATAATAGTTGTACTCTTTTTTCAATACAGCTTTTGATACGTCAGGATGAAAACCAAGGTCTATAAAAAGTTCTCCGGTAATAAGGTTTCCCGTCTGAAGTTGTGCACTGAATCCTTTGGCAAGCAGTTTTTTAAAGACAGAAAGATCAATCTGATCTTCGTCACTCTTTTTACCCAGTATCGTAAAACGCTCGGGTTCAATCTTGATCAAAATCGGAATCTTGAACTCTGCCGTATCGGCATTGCCTACAAGAGAATAGTTGACAACCTCTCCAATCTCAAGTCCATGGAACTCAACAGGCGCCCCGACAGAAAGTCCTCTGATCGACTCGTCAAAATAGACCCAGAAGTAAAGCGCACGATTATACTCTTTCTTTTT
>WGDG01000109.1 GCA_015493425.1 Sulfurovum sp. | reverse complement strand
TATCTGCATAAGGGAAACGGTTTGGCGAAAAGAGATCCTTGCCCTCTTCCACTCCGCGGTAATAGGCGATATCTGCAGAGACTTTGCTGCCTGCAAGCTTTCCGCCCGTCTGCTTGGCTCCCTGCGCGATCTTGATCTCCGTCATACGGCAAAAACGCATCACCTTCGCATAGCGTTCCTCATCGAAGTTCCCGTCCTTGTCACGCACACCGTAGAGCCCCGAGCTCATCTGGAAAATGATATCCGGCAGCGACTCGGGCACCTCTTTAGGGAATGCTTCAAGCGGCGCATTCCAGTTGATACGATAGAGCATATGGCTCTTTTTGTCATAGAGGTAAGTGTTGCTCGTCTTTTTGTTCAAGAGGATCTTGCGGTAGGCTTTGAGCGCCATCGCACGGTTGAAGACTTTGTCTATCACCTTGAAAACAAACTCGGCAAACGGTGTACTCTTGACCACTTCAAGGTAGCTGATATCCTCTTTGCCGGGCTCCAACGTATAGAGGTGGTTGGAGGTCAAACTTCCCTCCCCGGTATTGACCGTAAAACCGGAAAGCTTCGCGCCAAGAGAGAAGGCACGCACCGCTTCCGGGCTGAGCGCACCGTCACTCATAGCTGAACGGATAATGGGTGTCTTGGCGACAAAAGGGATGGGGCGTTTTTCTCCGAATGTCACGCTCATCTCTTCGGAGACCTCATCTTCATTTTTCACATTCGCCGAATGCTTGAGCACGAAGCGAGACCCGGAAAAGGGCTGCGAGACAGAAAAAGACTGGTAGTTGGGTACATCCTTTGCCGCCTTGTAGACCCACTCCACCTTGTCCCGTGACTCATAGAAAGTCTCTTCGGCAAAATACTGACGCAGCGGTTCCCTCAAGGCTTCAAAAAGATAACGGAAACGGCCTATGACCGGGTAGTTAATCAGCAGCTGGTGCTTACGCTGCACATAACGGTCGTAAATAAAAAGCAGTACCAGCCCGATAAAGAGCAGTACCAGTATCAGTTCGGTGAAGTTGCCGAGAAACTCCCAAATACGGTCAATCATACGCTATCCTTATATTTCCAGCGGCGCGGGACGGTTCATGTCCAGAATCGCATACCCAATGCCGTCTTTCTGTTCAATACGCATCGTTGCATCATAGGGCGGTTTGTGGTCACGCAATACATCCGCCAGACCCCCAAGTACCAGACCGTAGTTTCTGCCAAGCGGCACCACCACACTCTCAATGTGGTTTTCGTGAATCTTGTCAGCCAACACATGCAGCAGGCAGCGATAGGCACGCTCGTTGGTCATATATTGCAGATAGTAGTCGTGCATGATGTCGATGTTGCCAAGCCACGCCTGACGCTCATCGTGGGAGAGGTTGGAGTTCTCCTCAACCTTCTTACGGTACTCAGAAATAAGCGCATCCGTACCAGCCTGCCCCTCATCAAAAATCGCATCAACATTGTCGCAGTACTTGCTTACCAGCTCAACGAGTTCCTGACTGTTATACTCTCTGCTTCGGACTTCATGAAAGTTGACTTTTTTCCCCTCAGTCACTGTAAAGTCAAGTGTTTCGAGCAATTCTATGGCTGCACTCAAAAACGTGTAACTGTCAGGCTTTGAGACATCAAAACTGATTCCTTTTGGGGAAACTTTCGGTTTTGCACCAACATACTTTAACTGTTTCATTTGTGTAGCCTCTCTTTTATCGTATTCTTATGGTAAACATTATATCCCATTCCACTTAAGTGCTGGCAGAATTCACCCGTAAAAATCCAGTCTATTACGCTATAATTACAGATATTTTATGTGTACACCTATTATCAAACCACATTCTATTCTTAAATTAACAACAAAAAGGAAAACTTATGCCTAATGGACTTGAAAAAGAGGAGAAGGTCGCGATAGCTATCGAAATTGCCATCAAACTCGGTCTTCTTCTCCTTGTCATCTACATCTCCTACCTTATCGCCAAACCCTTTTTGGCGCTTATCATCTGGGCTATCATCATCGCAGTTGCCCTGCAGCCGGTAATTACCATGCTCGAAAAGCATTTTGGCAACCGCAAGAAAATTATCATCGCACTGACCGCTGTTGTCGTGACTGCACTTGCCGTTCCCACCTACACGCTCTCCGACACGGTGATCGAAACGGGTCACGAACTCGCTACCACCCTGCAGGACGGTTCCATCGACATTCCCCCTCCGACAGAGAAAGTAAAAGCGTGGCCGCTGATCGGGGAAAAAACCTACAAACTGTGGTATTCCGCCTCTGAGAACCTCGCAAAAACCCTTGCACCATTCAAAAACGAAATCAAACACGTTGCCGGTTCGGTCTTCTCTGCGCTGGGCAGTGGTCTTGGCACCATTTTGATGTTCATTGCCGCCATGATCATCGCCGCCTTTTTCCTGATGGGTGCTGAGGAAGGGGAGC
>WGDG01000108.1 GCA_015493425.1 Sulfurovum sp. | reverse complement strand
GTGTTGAAGTGCTGCTTCGTATCGTGGTTTAATGATCTTTGCAAGCGCATTTCGGATCGTTTCTCCCGATTGTTGCCGTTTTTTATCACCTCTGATGCGGGTGACTATCCCATCAATACCAAAAAGTTTTAACATCCCCAAACGGGCACTCTCTTCCTGATAGGTGACGAATGCTTCGACAATCTTTTGTCCTTCTTCTTCTGTGAGTTTTTCAGAAAGAATCGTGCGGAAAATAATATCGGCAGTCGTAAAGGTCATTTCCCTGTCAAGGTCATGGTATTCATTTGGATCATACATGGCAAGTCGCTGTCTCATATCGTCTGCTGCATCGAGCATCAGGTCGAAAACTTTGGAGATACGTACCATTTCAAAAGAAGGGGTAAGCAATTCACGCTGCCTGCGCCATGTCTCGCCATTGGTTGTAAAGATACTCTCTCCAAGCAACGGTTCGAGAACATCGTGCAGAATCGGGTTTTTGGGGAAATCTTTGGCCTCGCTTACGAGAACTCTGTGTATAAGATCCGGTTCGTTTGGAAGATAAATCGTAACGGTGGGCAGACGCACTTCTCCCATCTTCATCGTATAACTCTTTTCATAAAGTCCGTTTAGCCAGGAACGGTTCTTTTTAAAGAGTGTCATCAAGGCGGATATTTTACTGGAAACAGGTTTGGGGTAATGTGGTACAGGGGGAGTGTTTTGTACGGACTTCATGCGTTTCCTTCTTTGGGTTTGGAGTGATGTATCTGATTTTTTCTTCTGCCGGCAGTCAGTGTAAAAAAATTGTACCCTTCTGCTTTTTCTGTTGCCATGAGATAGAGGAAATGGGCAAGGTATTTGTTTCTTTTTAACCGTTTGTATCGTACTTTTGAAAAGAGTGTATGAAATCTCGGTGAGAGAAAATGGAAACGTTTCCGGTCAGTTGGTATATGACTGTCTTCAAAAAAATTCAGTCCGGGGAAACAGGCTCCGTCTATGGCACTGGTATAGTCAAACCAATGGAAGTGTTTACTTTGTGCAACATCTTTCATCTGTTTCCGGAATGCCACTGCCTGGGGGATACCTGAAACAAGCGGTACACATTCCCCCAATGTAATAATGGTCAGTTTCGGGATGACAGATTTCTCTTTGGAAAGTTGTTTGGCAAGAATGGCAAGAAGCGGTATGGTGATGATGGTTCCGACACTGTGTGAAACAATGATGATCTCCTCGACGTTCCTTTGTCTGGCTGTACGTATATGTTCAAGTATATGGTCGGCAAAGACATTGATGCGTTTTTGCAGCACATCAGAAGGGTTGAAAACATAGCGGGCAGAAAAGACAAAGATGCGTAACAGCCAGAAGGCGGCATATCTATTGCCCAAATACCATATGATACGAAGCATACCCGCTACAAGCAGGAGAGAAAGTATCAGTGCGGTTGGTTCGTTGATGAGTGAAGACAGATGTTTAAAAGCAAATAGCGCAATAAAAGTACACAGCAATAAAGAAATGATGAAATAGAAAGAAGGGTAAAAAAAACCCAATGTCTGTCCTGGAACAATCCGAAGGTATTTAAAGAAGAGCCCGGTGAGGATATATCGTTTAATATAGTAGCCCATATCCATGAATAGCTGTATTGGAGATTGTCGCCATGCGTGTCTGATAAGGTCATCCCATTCCAGGAAATGGTACTGTGTATGGCGTTCTCCTTTTTGATCCTGGAGATTTATATCCCACTTCTGTACATGATTGCTGATGCGTGTTCGTCCCGAAACGCGTAGGGTACCTCCATGCGGCATAGGCTGTTTGGAAGCTTCTTTCCTGTATAGACTGTGATAGTGCCGCGCCCCTCTCGGGTCATATCCGGACACGTAAAATGTCTCTTGTTTCTGTACGAAGCGCTGCATAATTAGAAGTCCCTCATTTGGCCATATTAGATATTCAAGTTTACCTAAAAAAAACTGTAAATAGTAATGAAATACATTATAAAACCTAAATTTTTGTTAAGTTCCATTTAAATGATATTCACTATAATTAAGGTAAATTATTTCAAAATAACAAGGATTGAGGATGAAGAAGTATACACTTTCAGTAGTAGCATGTGCGGTAATGGGAACAGTGGCAATGGCAGGAGGAGATATTGCACCGGTTGAACCTGCTGTTGATACGCCGGTAGTTGCAGCGGCACAGAGCGGATTTTATGTAGGTACTGCCTATGGATATATGGGGGACGAATATACCAGAAATCCTAATACAATGGATCCTAAGAGCTTTGATGAAAGCTACAGTGCATGGATGTTTCAAGCCGGATACAAGATCAATAACTATATTGCGGTTGAAGGCAGATACTGGGCTTCTATGACAGATATTAGCGTGGAAAACCAGCTTAACCAAAGCTATGATCTTCAAGGTGCCGATGCATGGGGTATTTATGTTAAACCAATGTACCCTGTAACAGATGCAGTAGATGTTTATGCATTGCTCGGTTATGCTTCAATGGATCATGACAGCAATAAACTGAATGACGGTGACGGATTCAGCTGGGGGCTTGGTGCATCGTATGGTGTTACTGAAAACATTGATCTGTTTGTTGACTATGTTTCTATTTACGATGATGACAGAAGCTTTAGCGGTGTAACCAAAGACATTACAATCGACAGTGTCAACTTCGGTGTAACATACAACTTTTAAGCACTCTTTTTTTCAGCGGGTTACTCCCCGCTGGCAGTATTCTCTCTTTTAATTTCCTCCCCGCTTCATTTTAATTACTATATTTTATCTGCATATGATATCTCTCTTTTGTGCCCTTTATTATATCTTCGAGATGCAATAAATTATTTTTTAAAAAGATAATAGTTATTTAATATTGATATGAT
>WGDG01000107.1 GCA_015493425.1 Sulfurovum sp. | reverse complement strand
TAGGGGGAATCTATGTTATCGATATGCCTTACTCTCATTTCAGACAGTTTAAGGCACGTCCCGTTTTGGTGTTTAAAAAAATTGACAAAAATGATCTCCTTGTCTTGCCGCTGACAACAAATCTTTCACGTCAAGGTATTGTTATTGACAGTAACGATATAAAAGAGGGGAGTTTAAAGAAAAAATCGGTTTTGATTATTCCAAAACTAACGGCTATAGACAGTGGACTTATCAATCATAACCGATGTATTGCAAAGCTTAAGAACAGTGTATTTGCAGCCATCCGGGAAGCACTGTGTACGCAACTTGAATGTTAAAGTGACGCCATAATGATAGGCAAAACCCTCTCCCGTCACTTAAAGCACGGAAAACTTCAATGGCTCGGGAAACCCCTCTATGAAGGGCTGATCGCACTGGAGTTAAAATGGGTAGAGAAAAAAGAGCAGGGCAGACTGCCTTTTACCGATACACCGCTGGTCAATACAAAACTGACAGCAATCATTAAAACATTTGAACGCCCGGAAACGCTGAACCGCCTTCTGTCAAGTCTGCGGCGGTGTTACCCCCACATGCATGTCATTGTGGCAGATGACAGTCGTAAACCCCAAAAACACGATGGGGCTGAAACAATCATACTTCCTTATGACTCAGGGGTTTCCGCAGGGAGGCAAAAAGCACTTGATGCAGTCAAAACTCCCTATGTCCTGCTGCTCGATGACGACTTCATCTTTTACGCTGAAACAAAACTTGAAGAAGCATTGAATATGCTGGAGCATGAACCTGCCATAGACATTATGGGCGGGGAGGTGGTTAATTTGCCCTCTTTCAAAGCAGCCGACTACCGTGATGCACGGCTGCATCCTACCGACAAAGCATCGCTCATCCCGCCGGGAACACTGCTCTCAGGTCTGCCGGTATATGACAAAATTCCCAATTTTTACATTGCCCGTACAGAGCGGCTGAAGCTGGTAGGGTGGGATACACGCATTAAACGTCTTGATCATGCCGACTTCTTTACCCGTGCCAAAGGGATACTGGTCACGGTAATGAATAAAGAGTTTAAGATTTTGCATGCCCAGACACCCCATAACCGCACCTATATGCAAAAGCGCTATGATGTCAAGCAGGACAGTGCGGTTTTGAAAATGAAATACTATATGAAAGTCTAAGTCAGGCTTTTGTACCGGAGCCGCAAAGCCTCATCATACGGCACACGGTAAATCGGTATGCCATACCAACAGGGCGAAGGAACCAATAGAGCCAAAAAAGGCTGTCGGGGAGGATAATACTTCGGCGTTCATTAATACCCGGACGGAACATAAACTCCAAAAGTGTCATCGTTTTATGATACAGCGTGTCTCTCAATCCAATCACTTTGGAAAGTTTTGCCAAACTGTCTTCAGAAGCCGGATTTTCACTGCTTAATTCCAATTCGACATAGGCCATAAAGGGCTCAAGCTTCAGTGTCTGACACCGATGCAATACCGTATCGGGCAGTGGTGTATGAAAATAGTTGTATGCAAGGGAAAGCCCTGAGAAAAACATCTTTTCCGCTCCCATATTTTTCGCCATACCAATAGTTTTTTCCCAGTCCAAGTCCGGTGTACTGCGAATGAATCTGTCAATATCGGCAATCCACACCAACCGCTCCCATACATGTTTCGCACCATGCAGCGCATGATAGAGAAGGTGGGTTTCCGGTGAAAGTGTCTGTACCTCCTTACCGTTTATCATGACTGTTTCAGTATTGCCCCAGGGAGCAAACCCTTTGGTAGGCAGGGCAAGCTTTCGAAAAAAGTCCCAATGTATCTCTACAGCAAGTCCACGGTTCCTGTCATAAAAAGGACAGTCATTGTTCATCTCGAACATCACTTTATCACCGGTAAACGTTTCTATGGGGTAATGGGGGGTATACCCTTTCTCCTGCATGAGCAGTGCAATATGCCTGAAATCTTTTCGGTGTATCAGAATATCGAGATCTCCATACTGGCGCAGCGTAATGTCGCCATACGCTTTCTGTGCCAGAGCAGGGCCTTTGAAGGCAAGTGCTTCAATGTGATTTTCCTGAAAAAGCTTCATAATACGGATGAGTTCGGCTGACATCAGCATATTTTTTTGGGCTATGGTTCTATAGAGATGTTGTGCTTCTGTGATGAGTCTTTCGGTGAATGGGACATGATGGAGGCGTTTTTCATCATGCAGCTTTTTCAGGGTTTTATACACTAACGGCAGCACTCCGTGCTGATGTGCCAGAACGAGCAGTGTCTCGTATGGGATGTGTTGTGTACGCAAAACATTACAAACAAGTGCAATATCTTCATCAGACAGCTCTGACTGACAGCAGGCAATTACAAAGTGTAATGCTTCGGTTTGATTATTGGGCATGAGAATATGATAGTAGTTGGACGTTAAGCTTATATATATGCATGACTAAGTATATAACGTATTATGCGCTTTTTAAAACGAAAGGAAGCTCAATGGTATGCTCATTTGATTTCACATTTAAAATTTCTATAGCAACAACTTCATCTTTGTCATTATAATCCACAATAACATCTTTTACTGTTTCTTCACTCTCAATCACCTTATCATCAGACAAGATGACATATATCGCATCGGTTTCATTATCATATTTGATTTTCATCTGCAACCTTCCTTCTTCTTTTTTCTATCAAAATACGTAGTTACAACCAAATTATTGATAGGATTAACCACAACTTTTAAGCAACGATTACCATGCTCATGAATAGTACCGAAATAATGTATTTCCTTTTCGTCAATCTTGACTTGAGCGGAGGGATTTTCAATGGTTGATCGAACCCATCCCTCCAAAATATTTCTGGACACCATCACTTCTTTGGTGTGATTACTCAATTTAAATTTCATATAATGATTATATCATAATTTAATTCGGAGTAAAAATATCTTTTTTATCCCTCGTTTTATCTTAACTTAAGCAAAAGAGCGTATGATTCAGACAAACCAATTAAGACTAATTTAGTCCTAATTAAAAATAATTAGAATGAAAATCGTTCTCAAAGGAATTTCATGAGAGTCTATCTGGACAACAATGCCACAACCATCGTCGATCCGCATGTTTTCGAAGAGATGGAGCCCTACTTTGTACAGAAGTACGGCAACCCTAACTCGCTGCACAGCTTTGCAAGCGAAACCCATCCGGCACTCAAGACAGCCATGGAAAAAATATACGCGGGTATCCACGCGCCCAAAGAAGACAGTGTCGTCATCACCTCCTGTGCGACAGAGAGCAACAACTGGGTGCTCAAGAGCATCTACTTCGAGCAGATCCTCACTGGCAAAAAGAACCACATTGTCGTCTCCGAAGTGGAGCATCCTTCTGTCATCGCAACAGCGAAATGGATTGAAAGTATGGGTGCGAAGGTAACGTACCTGCCTATCAACCATGAAGGCATTGTCGAGCCCGAAGCGCTGAGAAAAGTGATCACGGACAAGACTGCGCTGGTCTCTGTCATGTGGGCAAACAATGAAACAGGGGCTATCTTTCCAGTGTACGAGATTGGCGAGATCTGTGCAGAGTTTGGCGTACCGTTCCATACCGATGCGGTGCAGGCAATTGGAAAGGTTCCTGTCGATGTACAGGCACTCAATGTTGACTACCTCACCTTTTCAGCACACAAGTTCCACGGCCCCAAAGGGGTCGGGGCTCTCTACATCAAAAAGGGCAAAGAACTCACCCCTTGTCTGCACGGCGGCTCACAGATGGGCGGTTACCGCTCTGGGACACTCAATGTACCGGGCATCGTCGGTATGGGCAAAGCGATGGAAGCGGCTATCGATGCACTCGATTTTGAGATGACCGAAGTAAGAGAACTTCGTGACATGCTTGAAGATGCACTGCTTGAGATTCCAGACACCTTTGTCGTTACACCGCGCAGCAAACGGACACCCAACACCATTCTTATCTCTTTCAGAGGGATAGAAGGTGAGTCGATGCTGTGGGATCTCAACCGTGCGGGTATCGCAGCAAGTACCGGAAGTGCCTGTGCCTCCGAAGACCTTGAAGCCAACTCGGTGATGGAAGCCATCGGCGCAGCGGAAGACCTTGCACATACGGCAGTACGCTTCTCTCTGAGTCGCTATACGACTGAAGAGGAGATCGAGTACACCATTGAAGTGGTCAAGAAAGCCGTCGAAAGACTCAGGGGCATTTCAAGCTCCTACGCCTATGCGCCGGAAGGGCATGAGAGCGGGCTGGATGCACACCATTGAGAATTAGAAATTAAAAATTAAAAAGAAGTAAGGGGTCTGGTGATTTGTGCACCCAAAGGGTATTTCCTTTGGGCATTTGTTGCAAGCAATGAATCATGAATCACCTGACTCCCATGATGAATATAGAAGCAAAGGAAATAATATGGGATTTGACAGTTTGATCGGCGGTACCATCTGGGATGAGTACAGTAACAAAGTAACGGAGTTGATGAACAACCCCAAAAACATGGGTGAGATTACCGAAGAACAGGCAAAAGAGATGGGTGCGAAGCTCATCGTGGCAGACTTTGGTGCGGAAAGCTGCGGGGATGCGGTGCGTCTCTACTGGGCGGTTGACCCGAAGACCGATGTCATTTTGGAGAGCAAGTTCAAGAGTTTCGGCTGTGGTACGGCGATCGCCTCATCCGATACGATGGCTGAGCTCTGTAAGGGCAAAACGGTCGATGAAGCGGTAAAGATTACCAACATCGATGTTGAAAAAGCGATGCGTGACGAGCCGGACACCCCTGCCGTGCCGCCTCAGAAGATGCACTGTTCGGTTATGGCTTACGATGTCATCAAGAAAGCGGCAGCCCAGTACAAGGGTGTCGATATGGAATCGTTCGAAGAGGATATCATCGTCTGTGAATGTGCCCGTGTCAGCCTCTCGACACTGCGTGAAGTGATCCGTCTCAACGACCTGACCACTGTCGAGCAGATCACCGACTACACCAAAGCCGGAGCCTTCTGTAAATCGTGTATCAAACCTGGCGGCCACGAAGAGAAAGACATCTACCTTGTAGCTGTCTCTTATAC
>WGDG01000106.1 GCA_015493425.1 Sulfurovum sp. | reverse complement strand
TGTACGACGATGCCGGTAGGGATGTGGGTAATACGGATTGCAGAGTCAGTGGTGTTGACGTGCTGCCCGCCCGCACCGCTGGAGCGGTAAGTGTCGATACGGATGTCTTTTTCTTCGATATCGATATCGATATCATCATCGATCTCGGGGGAGACCATGACGGAGGTGAAAGAGGTATGGCGTTTGGCATTGGAGTCAAAGGGGCTGATGCGCACCAGACGATGGATGCCGTTTTCAACCTTGAGGTAGCCGTAGGCATTTTCACCTTTGATGATGAAAGAGACATCTTTGATGCCCGCCTCTTCACCGGGCTGGTAATCGAGTACTTCGGTTTTGAAGCCGTGGCGTTCTGCCCATCGAAGGTACATACGGTAGAGCATACTTGCCCAGTCCTGGCTTTCTGTACCGCCTGCACCGGGGTGGATGGAAACGATGGCATTGTTGCTGTCGTGTTCACCGCTGAGCATCATTTGCACTTCAAGCGCTTTGATGTGCGATTCAAGATTTTCGGCATCTTCAAAGAGCATCTCAAGTGTCTCTTCATCTTTTTCCGACTTGGCTAATTCAAAGTACTCTTTGGCATCGGCAAGTGCATCGTTGGCGTTGTTATAGGTCTCCAGAATACGCTCGGTACGTGTCTTTTCCTGGGAAATCTTTGCCGCTTTTGCTGCATCGTTCCAGAAGTCCGGATCCTGCTGCATCTGTTCTATTTCGTCAAGACGTTTTTGCAGTTCGTCGGGTTTGACGATGTTGGTGATATTTTCCATTTTGTTGGTCAGAGATTTGAGCAGTTCGCTGTATTCATAGGTATCCATGGGTGAAAAAGTTCCTTTTTCCCTGTAGGGTGCTGTGCACCACTGGTACTTCCTTTGGTCGCCCTCACAGCACCAAATGAATGTTTGGTTCAGAAATATGCATCTTTGCTATAAAGAGGCTAATGGTGTTGTCAGGGACAACACCCTACAGTAATATTTTGCTATGATTTTACCAAACAAAAGCAAAATAGAGGGTTAGGTATGGTTATTGCGCGTACGATCGAAGCATTAAAAGAAGTTAGAGCATCACTGCAGGGAAGCATAGGATTTGTACCGACAATGGGCGCTCTACATCAGGGGCACCTTTCCCTCATCCGGCGTGCAAAAGAGGAGAACGATGCTGTGATCGTATCGGTCTTTGTCAACCCGACACAGTTTCTTGAGGGGGAAGACCTTGATGCCTACCCAAGACGGGAAGAGGCAGACAGGCTGATTTGTGAACGGGCAGGGGTGGATGTCCTCTTTATGCCGACGATCGATCAGATGTATGAACCCGATGAGCTCTGTATCGGTGCACCTGCTGTTCGGGGATATATACTTGAAGGTGAAAAACGTCCGGGACATTTTGACGGAATGCTGCAGATTGTGATGAAGTTGCTTAATCTGACACAGGCGACACGCGCTTACTTTGGCAAAAAAGATGCACAGCAGCTTGCACTGGTGATGCAGATGGTCAGAAACTACTTTTTAAATGTTGACATTATCCCCTGTGAGATTGTACGTGACGAAAAAGGGTTGGCACTCAGTTCGCGCAATGCCTATCTTACTCCTGAAGAGAAAGAACGGGCACTCTGTCTTTCCCGGGCACTCAAGCAGGCAACAAAAATGGTAATGGCGGGGGAGCTTGATGCCGAGAAGATCAAGGCAGAAATGCTTGAGGTGCTCAAAGAGGCGGATGAAGTCGAGTATGTGGCTATTGTCGACCGGGCTTTCCGGGCGATTGAGAAAGTTGAGATTGGGAATACGATCATCCTTGTCGCTGCGTGGGTTGGCAAACCGCGGCTTATTGATAATATTTGGATCTAATACCTAAAAGAGATCTGCCGCATCTTCGATCTGACTTTTACGGATTTTCGGTGCAGATTTAGGTTTGTGTTTTGGTACGGGAACTACTTTTTGCGGTTTTTCAATAATGGGCTGTTGCGGCTCTTTTGGTTTTGGCGGTGGCGGCAGAATCGGTGCGGAGACTTCTGTTTCACTGCGTTTTTCACCATAGAGCGGTGTATCACACGCTACTTTTTCTTCGGCATTTGGATCGGGTTGGAGATAGCCCTGGTCGACCAGAATACGTACGGCATTTTTAAATGTAGGTACGGCAGACTGTGAAGCAAAATATTTGTGGTATTTTTTTGCGCGGATCACCAGTACGCCAATAGTATATTTGTGTCCCTTTTTGTCGTTGGCAAAGCCGTAAAAACTGCTGTGGTATTCTCTAACGTAATGGCCGTGTTTGGCGATATGTGCCGTACCGGTTTTGCCTCCGATTTCAAGACCCGGATACTGTGCCTTGACACCCGTACCGCGCTTAACGACCTCTTTGAGAATTTCATGTATCTCTCTGGCAGCTTTTTTGCCTATGGGGTGAAGATCCCCCCGGGTAGGCGGCAGAATGTAGTGGTTGCCTTTAGCATCTTCGAGATAGTCGGCAATACGCGGTGTCACTGCTACACCGTCGTTGTTGAATGCCGAGTAGGCTTTGAAGAGCTGTGCGAAAGTAACCACCATACCGTAGCCGTAGGAGCTGTTGGCCCGGTGCATCTGGTTGTTGAGAAGATGCAGTGATTTGATGTGTCCGGGAAGGTCGCGGGAGAGGTCAATGCCCGAAGGCTGGGAGAGGCCGAATGCCAGCAGCCCGTCACGGAACTCCTTGCCTGTCAGTCTCCATGAAATTTGGGAAATACCGACGTTTGAGGAGTGAACGATGATGCCGGTTGCATCGAGCGATTCGAACTTTTCATCATCACTGATGGTGCGGTGTTTTCCGATTTTTAACTTTCCGTTGAAGGTATTGAACACCGTATGGGGAGTAACGACTCCTTTGTCCAGAGCAATGGCAAGGGTCAGCGGTTTGATGACCGACCCTGCTTCGTAGGGATATTCTGCAAATTTAGGGCTGAGTGCGGGGATGTCTTTTTGGGTAATGTGCGAAGGGTCATAGCGTTCTGTACTTGCCAATGTGAGGACTTTACCTGTCTTGCTCTCCATGATGCCGACAAGAATTTCATCGGCATCGATACGTGCTTTCATACTGTCTATCATCTTTTCAACGCGACGTTGCAGGGCAAGGGGAACGTTGAGGTGGAGATCCATACCGTCAACACGCTGTTTTGTGATCGTGTTTTTATCATGGATGATGTTGCCGCCGACATCACGTTTTCCACGGAAATAGCCGTCTTTTTTGGATGTAATATATTTCTCATATTTGCGTTCAAGCCCCTTTTTCCCTTCGGGGCGGGTATAGTGGCCGTCATATTTTTTGCCCACGTAGCCTACGATAGGGCTGAGTATGTCATGCAGCGGGAAGCGGCGGCTTTCGCCAATCTCTGTAATATCAAGGCCATAGAGTACTTCGATACCCGAACGGGTTTTTACCGAGCGGAAAACCTTCAGTTGCCGCAGCTTGTAGGCAAGCGATTTAAGCTGCATTGCCTGTTTGGCATTGAGGTGTTTTGAGAGGATAATATTGCCTTTGATCTTGCGACCTTTTTTATCGAAGAAGCGTTTATTGAGTTTTGCTTCAGGGATCCCGCTGTAGATACTGAAAAGTTTGATAAAGAGGGCTTTTCTGTCAGGATCGATACTCTCACCCCGAATGACTGCCTGGTAGGTTTTGAAGGAAGAGGAGAGGGTGTAGTGATCTGCTGAAAGAATGGTGCCCCGGAAAGAGCGGTCGTGAATGGTGGCAAGCTGGCTGGGAATGTGACGGTCTGAGGTAACCGTGTTGAGTATGGACGCCAGAAAGATGGCCATACCGATGACCAACAGGATGAAGAGTCCTGTAATCTTGCTGGTACGCTGCTGCATCGCCTGATTTTTTATCTCTTTGTTCATCATTCCCCCGGTTTATGTGGAATTTTATCAAAGATATCTGTTATATCTGATAAAATACGGCATTCAACTCTATAAAGTGAAGTTCTATGATAGACAAACCGCTGCTTGCCGCTGTTATGGTTCTGCTGACACTCTCACTGGTGATGGACTATTCGCTGTCTGTCTATACTGTACAGCATTTCGGCTATAACGAATTTCATTTTTTTATACGTCAGAGTATCGCAGTGTTTGCCGGGCTCACAATGATGGTGATTCTCAGCAGGCTCGACCCGGACAGATGGATCGCCCGCATCGGGATTGGACTTTTTGTTCTTTTCTTCCTGTTGATGGTTGTCATGCCTTTTTTGCCGCACTCTCTTGTAACGGCGGTCGGCGGAGCCAAACGATGGATTCATCTCGGCCCGGTTTCCATTGCTCCTGTGGAGTTTTTCAAGGTAGGTTTTATTGCCTTTCTTGCCTGGAGTTTCAAGCGAAAACTGGGAGATAAAGGGCATATGTCTTTTGGGGAAGAGATACGGCTTTTTGCCCCCTATCTTTTTATTTTTATGGCTGTGGTGGTATTGGTTGCTATTTTCCAGAAAGACCTGGGACAGGTCGTGGTACTCGGTGCAGCACTGTTGACCCTCTTTCTCTTTGTCGGAAGTTCCTATAAATTCTTTTTACTGCTCCTCTCTTCGGCTTTTGCTGCCGTTATTGCACTTATTTTTCTCGCACCCCATAGAATGGCGCGTATCAAAAGCTGGTGGATCAGTGTTCAGGACAGTGTACTCTCCTGGCTTCCATTCAAACCGCTTCAGGAGCTTCGGGTAGCAGCAACAGTGAAAGAGCCCTGGCAGATCTCCAACTCACTCAATGCCATTCATAACGGTGGTCTTTTCGGGCAGGGGCTTGGAAACGGACAGTTCAAACTGGGGTATCTTTCGGAAGTGCATACGGACTTTATTCTTGCAGGAACCGCTGAAGAGCTTGGATTTATCGGTATCGTATTTGTGGTTCTGACACTGCTCTTTATTATTTTCCGCATTTTCAAAATCGCCTCGAAAGTCAAAGACCCTATGTACTATCTTTTCAGCATCGGCGTGGGGCTGCTGATTGCATATGCCTTTTTGCTTAACGCATTCGGGATTGCCGGTATTACTCCTATTAAAGGAATTGCGGTACCGTTCCTGAGTTACGGCGGATCGCATATTATGGCAAGCTGCATTGCAATCGGTATGGTACTGATGATTTCCAAAAAAGTGCCAAGAGACATTCATGGAAGAATGGTGTAGTATGAAACAGACAAAGGGGAGATGAGACATGAGCATTGTAATGACAGGCGGGGGGACGGGTGGCCATCTAGCGATCATTCGTGCAGTCAAAGAAGCATTGGTTACAGAAAACAGTAAGCAGAAAACTGCTGCCAATCTTGTCTACATCGGTTCCGAAAAGGGGCAGGACAGACAGTGGTTCGAAGATGACAATGATTTTGAAGCAAAGTATTTTCTGGAAACCAAAGGGGTGGTTAACCAGAAGGGGATTGGAAAAATTCAGTCACTCTGGATGATGTTCAAAGCCTATCTTCAGGCACGAAAACTGCTTAAAGAACATGATGCGAAAGTGGTATTTTCCGTAGGGGGCTTCTCTTCGGCGGCCACGGCATTTGCTGCAAAGACAAGCGGGGTGCCGCTGGTAATCCACGAACAGAATGCCGCTCTGGGATCGCTCAACAAACTGCTCAAGCCCTATGCCGATGTTTTTATCAGCTCCTACCTTGAAGAGAGCTCTATCAAAGCCTACCCTGTCAAAGAGGTATTTTTTGACAATGCCCGTATCCGCGAAAAAGTGAAAACCATTATCTTCCTTGGCGGTTCACAGGGCGCGCGTGCCATCAATGAACTGGCACTCTCCATCGCACCCGAACTCAAAGCGCGTGGCATCCGCATTATCCATCAGGCTGGAGCGAACAACATTGAAGCGGTAGAAGAGGCCTATCGTGATCTTGGCATCGATGCAGAAGTCTTCGGCTTTACGACAAAACTGGCTGATTATATGAATGAGGCCGACTTCGCCATTGCAAGAGCGGGGGCGTCAACCC
>WGDG01000105.1 GCA_015493425.1 Sulfurovum sp. | reverse complement strand
TTTCCGTACCGATCACCCATCCGTTATCACCGTCATACCCTTCCGGCCACCAGCCGTCCAGAGCAGAAAAATGAAGCGTACCGTTCAGACTCGCTTTCATGCCGCTTGTTCCACAGGCTTCCATGGGAATCTGCGGATTGTTCAGCCATACATCTACCCCGTGCACCAGATATTTGGCAACCTCTTCCCCATAATCTTCAATAAATGCGATACGCCCCTTGAATTTGGGGTTCTGTGCGACTTTAAAGATATTTTGTATCATTTTTTTTCCGGGATTGTCGGAGGGATGTGCTTTCCCTGTAAAAATGATCTGTACAGGCCGGTCATTGTCAGTAACGATCTTTTCCAGCCTTGCAAGGTCATGCAGTATGAGATTGGGGCGTTTGTAGCTGGTCATACGCCGTGCAAAACCGATAGTTAATACATCTGGATCGAGCATAACTCCCTCTGCCATGGCCACAAGAGGATCAATCCCCTCGTTCGACCATTTTTGCCTCACCCGCTCACGGATAAAGTTTACCAAACGGACTTTACTGTCATAATGTATCTGCCAAATCTTCAGCAGATCGATCTCTTCCACTCTGTTCCAGACCGCTTGTTCATCTTCGAGATGCTGCCACTGCTCCCCAAGGACTTTATCGTAGGTTTGCATCAGTGTATCATTCAGCCAGGTGGGAATATGTACCCCATTTGTTACATAGTCGATAGGGACATTCTTCTCATCATCCATGGCAAAGACATCTTTCCATATCTGTTTGGTCACTTCCGCATGCTTCCTGCTGACAGCATTGCGCTGGCGGCACAGCTTCAATCCAAGAACCGTCATGTTGAAACCGTCATTGGGAGCGTCAGGATTAATGCCGAACTGAAAGAACTGATCCTTGCTTAAACCGAGCCGCTGCCAGTAGTCCCTGAAGTAGTTGCTCATCATATCAAAACCGTAAACATCTGTTGCTGCCTGAAGCGGTGTATGTGTTGTAAACACGGATGTTGCTTTTACTTTTTCGATCGCCTCTTCAAGACTCAGCTTCTCATCTTCAATGAAGCTTCGTATCCGTTCAAAGAGCGCAAAAGCCGGATGCCCTTCATTCAGGTGCAAAATAGAGTACTTGATACCGAGTGTCTCCAGTACCCTGTATCCGCCGATACCAAGTACGATCTGCTGTCTGAGCCGCTGGTTCATGTCAGGCACATAGAGGTGTGAACTGATCCCTCTGTCCCACGGATCGTTCTGCTCCACATCTGTATCGAGCAGATAGAGAGTCACCCTGCCCACATTGATCTTCCATACCGAGGTATAGACCGGAGGATCGATGAAGGGAACCTGTACCGTCAGGTGGTCACCGTTTTGATCCAGTACCCGTTCAATGGGTGCACTGTCTTTATCGATGGTTTCATTGGTACCGTTCTGCCATCCGTCACTGCCGATGACCTGCCTGACATATCCCTGCGCATACATAAAACCTATCCCCACCATGGGTAGTCCCATATCACTGGCCTCTTTCAAAATGTCACCGGCAAGAAAGCCCAGTCCTCCGGAATAGATCGGTACAGAGTGGTGCAGCCCGTACTCTGCACAAAAGTAGGCGATGGGCAGAGGCTCCTCCCTGGCATAGACACGGCTGTCCTGCATGTAGTCTCTGAAGAGTGCATGCACATATTGATACTCTTTCATGAACGTTTCATTCTTAACCAGAGCATCGAGTTCCTGCGGTGAAAGCATATTCAGCATTTTAATGGGGTTATGGCTGCTCGCCTTCCAGAGATAGGGGTTAATCAGTTTGAAAAGGTTCTTTCCGCGGGGGTTCCATGTCCACCACAGGTTGAGGGAAATATCACTTAAAAATTCAATCTCTTTTGGAAGTTTCGGTATTACAATATTTTTGGAGGGATCGGTAGTCAGCATTTCTATCCTTTTTCGATGATTGCCTGTTACATCATCATAACACAAATTGGTAACTGTCTAATAATATCAAATTATGGCAACTATGTTTGTTAACCAACTAACAGACGATATTAACAATAAGATAGTATAGTTTTATCATCACAACTTCTTTTTTTTCGTACACTGGAAGTCATGATGGGTAAACAGTACAAAATTAGGAAAACCGATGATTAAAAGAGGCCTTCACTGGATCTTTCACCTCTACTATGACGGATTTACGCAGATGCGTATAG
>WGDG01000104.1 GCA_015493425.1 Sulfurovum sp. | reverse complement strand
CTGTGATACGATCCTTATAGCACGTAACGGATATGGGCAGATTGAGAACAGGGTTAACGAAGACGGAAGCTGCCCCGTTTGCAGCAGCATCATAGAAGGAGTATGGAAATGAGTGTAAGAGAAACAGCCGTTGCCGGACAGTTCTATCCGGCAAGCAGCACAGAAATTGAAAAAATGATAGAACATTACAATGCATTGCTGGATCGGCATGCAGATATGGAACAGTTTTTGGCACTTAAAACGCGTGCGGTCATTGTGCCGCATGCGGGGTATGTCTACAGCGGGTTTACCGCCAATGTAGTACTGCGCATTTTATCGCAACAGAAGCTCAAGCGTGTTGTAGTCATCGGGCCAAGCCATCGTGTTTATCTTAAAGGCGTGTCTGTTGCCGATTACGACAGTTATGAAACGCCGTTTGGTACACTGCCGGTAGACAAAGCACTGGTAAAAACACTGGAGAAAGAATTTGGCGTCAGTTTTGTGCCTGATGCACACCATGAGCACAGTACAGAAGTACAGATGCCTTTCATCAAGTACTATATGCCTGATGTCAGCGTGGTGGAACTTGTATACGGAGATGCCTCTGCGGAAAAGATTGCTGAAATGATTGACTTTCTGCTGGAAGATGAAGAGACAGCCGTGGTGATCAGTACGGACTTGAGTCATTACTATGATATTGAAAAAGCCAAACAGCTTGACAGTATCTGTCTGGATGCTGTGATGAAGCTTGATCCGTCCGAACTCCATGAGGGGTGTGAAGCGTGCGGAAAAATCGGTGTGGAAGCGATGCTGATCGCAGCTCGGCACAAAGGGCTCAAGCCGCACATACTTGACTACCGTACCAGTGCCGATGCCAGCGGTGATACGTCACAGGTGGTCGGCTATACAAGCATAGCATTTACCAAGGAGGATTGAAATGGATAAAAGAGAAGTATTGCTGAAACTGGCACGTGCTGCCATTGCAGAAGAATTCGGCATCGATTACGGTGTAGATAAGGAAGCTTTACGAAGGGAAAAGCCCTGGCTGAACGAAAAGGGTGCCGCTTTCGTAACATTGAACAAAAAAGGGGATGGCGCGCTGCGCGGCTGTATCGGTTCGATCATTGCACACCGTACACTCTATGATGACATTATCGAAAATGCCAAGAGTGCAGCATTTCATGATCCGCGCTTTGTGGCACTCAGTCCGCAGGAGTTCAATGACATTACTGTTGAAGTCTCACTCTTGACCGACCCGAAACCGCTGCCGTACAGTTCACCGGAAGATTTGAAATCCAAACTCAGACCGGGTATTGACGGTGTTATTTTGAAAAAGGGGAACTATCAGGCAACCTATCTGCCCCAGGTATGGGAACAGTTGCCGACATTTGAAAGCTTCATGGCACATCTATGCCAAAAAGCCGGCATGGCATCGAACTGTCTCGCGCAGCATCCGGATGTCTATGTTTACCAGGTAGAAGAGTATCACGAGTAGCAAAACTACCCTTTTATCGTACGAAGGAGTTTTTGGAGGGCAGGAAGGGAGAGTGTGTTGACAACATTTTCCTTCTCCAGCCACCCGCGTCTTGCCTGCCAAATACCGTAGCGCATCAGCTCCAGATCATTGAGAGAATGTGCATCGGTTGAAACAGCGATGCGAACCCCTGTCTCTTTTGCCATTTTGCAGTGTATGTCGTTTAGGTCGAGTCTGTCCGGCTGTGCATTGAGTTCGAGCATGCATCCGTGTTCTTTTGCCTTCTGCATCACTGCTTCCATGTCGATATCGTAAGGCTCACGCAGTCCTATGAGCCTGCCGGTAGGGTGTGCAAGGATGGTAAAGTGCGGATTGTCCATCGCTTTGAGAATACGCTGTGTCTGTTTTTCCCGGGAAAGATTGAATTTGGTATGTACGGAGCAGACAGTGAGGTCAAGTGCAGCCAGAACGGACTGGGACATATCGAGCGAACCATCTTCAAGAATGTCCACTTCGGCAGATTTTAAAATAGTGATCCCCTCCAGTGTTTCGTTCAGCGCATCGATCTCTTCAAGCTGTTTCTGCAGCTGTTTCTCATCCATACCGTGAGCGACTTTCAAATGTTGGGTATGATCGGTGATAGCAATATACTCATAGCCGAGTGCCTTTGCCTGTAGTGCCATCTCCTTGATAGGTACCAAGCCGTCACTATAGGAGGTATGCATATGCAGATCGCCTTTGATATCTGATTGCAATATAAGCTTTGGCAGAGCATGCTTCTGTGCCAAAGCGATCTCCCCGCGGTTCTCCCGCATCTCCGGTTCGATATACTGCATGCCAAAGGCATCGTAGATATCCTGCTCTTTTTCACCGCCGATGCGCTTTTTACCCTGCCAGATGCCGTATTCGTTGATCTTCATCTTCTTTTCTACCGCCATTTTACGCAGGGTGATGTTGTGTGCTTTCGAGCCGGTAAAGTGGTGCAGCGTCGCACCGAAATTTTCAACGCCAACCAGACGCAGATCGACACTCATCCCGTTTTCAAGCAGTATGGTGGAGCGGGTATTGCCTTTCATCACAATCTTCTGGATTTTTGGCAGATTGAGAAAGTAGACCATTGTATCGTTAGTCTCTTCACAGGCTGCAACCAGATCGATGTCGTGCACAGTCTCTTTTCTTCGCCGCAGACTGCCGGCAATCTCCACATGCATGGCACCTTTGGTCTTTTTTAGGATCTTGACGATCCACTCTGCAACCGGCAGTGCTTCTGAGAGTTTGAAGCGGTGCGCTTCGTAGCGTCTGGTTTGTATGCCGTTTTCGATCTTGGCAATCAGCTTTTCACCAAATCCGGGAATATTTTGAAGCTTTCCTTCATGGAGTGCCTTTTCAAGGTCTTCAAGCGAGTTGATATGCAGCAGTTCATGTAGCAGTCTCACTCGTTTAGGGCCCAGTCCAGGAACCTTCAGTAAATCTTCAAGCTGTGGCGGGTGGGTTTTTCTGAGCTTTTCAAGGTATGCCAGCTTTCCGGTTTGGACGATTTCTGTGATCTTTTTTGCAATCTCCTTGCCAATACCTCTGAGTGAAGTCAGGTCAAACCCTTCATCAACCAGGTCAGTCATCTGGCGTGGATATCCCAGTATGGTACGGGCAGCATTTCTGTAAGCTCTGACTTTGAACGGGTTGTCTCCGTCTATATCAAGCAGGTCGGCAATTTCATTGAACATTTCAGCAATTTTCCGGTTCTCTACGCGGGGCATTGTTTCTCCTTTCGGCTCACATACTATATTGTAACATGTCATTGTAAAAAGCGTAATATCAAGTTTAAAGGTAGATTAAGTAGTATTTTGTTAGATTTTTGCCTTGAATAAATCTTACTTATGAAAATTTATTCAAAATAAACACACTACAAGGAAGAATGAATGGCAACACTGTTTTCAGATGAGTGGATTAATCAGCTCAAAGATGCTTGGAATAATGACCCGGATGTAAAAGACAAACTGGCAGAGATAGACTTTGATTCTGTGATTACCTGTGGTTTTAAAGATGAAGAGGAACCGCGATGTGTTTTTGTTGTCGAAAAGGGGGAAGCAGTCCGTGCAGGACTCTATAACGGCGAGAATCCAGACTGGGATATGCGTGCAGATGTTGATGACTGGATGAAATGGGTACGCAAGCCGCTAGGGATGGCCGGTATGGGTATTGCCTTTTCTACAGGAAAACTGAAGTTTAAAACGGGAGATTTTAAGGCGATGATCAAGAACCCTTCCATGGCCGGTCCCTTCATCAAGAGCTTTGCACTAATGAACAAAATAGGTGGACAGGCATAACCTTCATACGATTTTGTGTAAACATAGAATCGTAGGTGCCCCTTGAGGGCATCAAACCCATCGAGCATTGTCTCTTTTCAGCCCGATTTTGCATGATAAACCAGTTTTATGCCGCGTCATTCTTTTCATTGTGACGATGCCATGTTTCCCAGATTTCATCAGCCATCTTTACATACTGCTCTTTTTCGCCTACAGCATCTTTGCCATACCAGCTTTGAAACTCTTCATAGACAATATCGGCAAGTTCATCTTTGGAATGTACCTCTTTGATACGTGAGAGGATCGTTGCCGCTTCCAGGTCGTATTCATCCGATTCAACAGCTGTACCGATATGCATCGGGTCGTACTTTAGAATGATGGCACTAATGTCAAGGTGCAGTGCACGATTTTTCTTTTTCATCTGTTTTCCTCCCTGCGTTTTTTAAAAAATTATTATAGAAAAGGAAGATTTATGAAGGGTTAACAATAGGATGTAGCAATGAAGAAATCAAATGCTATAGCATGTTTGAAGCATTGGTGTTGTCGGGGACAACACCCTACGATTGTGATAAAGCAGGAATTGAAGGAAAGCATACTGCTCTCCTACATATAGGAAGCGCTACTCCAGATCGAAGGCTGCTTCGCTTGCCCATTCACTCAGCGTCTTTTTGTCTGCATTGCTGAGTTTTGCATCTTTGTGGATGAGCAAGTAGCTTGGCAGCGGCATTTTACTCTTGATAGCTTTGGGGATCTTCTCAAGGTATTTTGCTTTCTTCTCGTCACTGTAACTGTTCCACTTGGAGAAGTTCAGATGTTTACGTCCCTCTTTGACATGCATTTTGGTAAAGAACGATACCGGTGCTACAG
>WGDG01000103.1 GCA_015493425.1 Sulfurovum sp. | reverse complement strand
TTACAATATGGTGTGATAAAATTAGAAATTAGAAAGTATTGTATTGTGAAAAAAAATATCATTCTGATCGGGTTTATGGGGGTAGGCAAGGGTACGACGGCGCGTGCCTTTGCGAAGAAGTACGGGGTATACAATATCGATACGGACGATCTTATCGAGTCTAAAGAGAACAAAGAGGTCAAGAAGATCTTCGAAAAAAAAGGTGAAGCCTATTTTCGCAAGTGTGAACAGGAGACAGCTGACTGGATCGAGCAATGTGTGACCGGTACGCTGGTCTCCTGCGGCGGCGGATTTTACAAGGTGAACAATCTGAAGAAGCTTGGTACAGTGGTTCTGCTCGATGCATCGTTTGAATGGATACACAATCGCCTTAAAACAGCCAAAAACAGTAAGCAGAAACTCGCAAAGCGTCCTCTGTTTCAAGACCCGAAAAAAGCGAAAAAACTCTATGCCGAGAGAGAGAAAGCCTATAAAAAAGCAGCCGACGTTATCATTGATGTTGAAAAACTTTCATTGGAAGAACAGCTCAAAGAGATTGCCAAAAAATGTAAAGTCTAAAGCATCCTGTCGGTCTCTTCCCCTTCGAAGATGAGGCCGACAACAACGACAACGATGTAAGTACCGACAATAAGCAGCAGCGTGTTGCTTCCAAGCTGGCTGAAGGCATCTTCTATCGACCCGATATTTTCTTTGGCTTCCATCAGCAGGTTTACCCAAATACCGAATGCCAAAAGAATAAGCACTCCCTTCATATTGAGCAGTGTCGATTTTTTAACTGTTTTCTTCTTCACTTTTTTTCCTCTGTTTTAAGTGTGTTTTCCCAATATTCAAGCCCTTTGAAAATACCGGTCAGAATGCCGAAAATGAGCATGGTACTTCCCATACAGTAGGGGACGAGCTGAGAAAAGGGAGCAGGATCATTGATAAAAATAATAAGGACATACAGCCATACTGTAACAGTAAGTCCGGCGCTGATTCTTTTTAACCATACAATAAGTGTCAGTTTTTGTTCTTTTTCCATACACTTATTTTATCGTAATTAGATATAATTGCAACAATTTCCTATGAAGAGCATTGATGCAGCAGTTTGAAACCTACCTTTCCCGCAATTTGCCAAAAGTACACACTTTTCATCCTCTCTATGAAGAGGCGCTGGGTGCCATGCTGCAAGCAGGCGGAAAGCGCTTCAGACCGATGCTGCTGCTGAGCATTGTCGATGCTTATGAGCCGATGTTGCACGACTCCGCACTACCTGTGGCGCTTGCACTGGAGATGTTCCACACCTATTCACTCATTCACGATGATCTCCCTGCGATGGACAATGCCGACCTGCGTCGCGGTCATCCCACGCTGCATAAACGTTTTGACGAAGTAACGGCTATTTTGGCAGGAGATGCACTCAATACCGATGCCTTTTTGCTGATTGCCAAAGCACCGCTGCGTGAAGATGTCAAGGTCAAGCTTATTACTCTGCTGGCAGAGAACGGCGGCTCGCAGGGTATGGTACTTGGACAGGCGATAGACTGCTGGTTCGAGAACAAGCCGCTTACGCTCGATGAGGTCAAGGTACTGCACACCAACAAGACTGCCAAGCTCATTGCTGCCAGTCTGCAGATGGGTGCGGTGATCGTCGGACTGGAAGGTAGTGTACAAAAAGCACTCTATGACTTCGGTATTGATCTCGGCCTGCTCTTTCAGATACAAGATGACATCATAGATGAAACCCAGAGTGAAGCTGAAGCGGGTAAGACGACCGGAAACGACAGTGACAAAAACAGCTTTGTCAATCTTTTGGGACTGGAGGCAGCGGTTAGCGAAGCCGATGCTTTGGCAAAAGATTTGCAAAGACGGTTTGAATCGTTCGATGAAACGATGCAGAACGCACTCCGTCCATTGATGGAACAATATTTATACAGACACCAATAAAGGAAAAGACCTATGGCAACAATGACCGAAGAGAACAAAATGCGAAAAAAGATGGCCAACACGATCCGTTTTCTGGCAGCAGATATGGTACAGAAAGCCAACTCCGGACATCCGGGTGCACCGATGGGACTGGCAGATATTGCAGTGGTACTCTCCGAGCATCTCTCTCACAACCCCAAAAATCCGAAGTGGCTCAACCGTGACAGACTGGTATTCTCCGGTGGACATGCGACAGGACTCATCTATTCACTGCTGCACCTGTGGGGGTACGATGTTTCTCTGGACGATCTCAAGAACTTCCGTCAGCTTGACTCCAAAACACCGGGTCATCCGGAATACGGCCATACACCGGGTGTAGAGATCACTACCGGACCGCTGGGACAGGGAATTGCAAACGCCGTAGGTTTTGCCATGGCAGAAGCGTTCACCAAAGAACAGGTCAACTCCGAAACCTGTGAGCTCATCGACCACAAGGTGTACTGCCTGTGTGGTGACGGTGACCTGATGGAAGGTATCAGCTATGAAGCGTGTGCACTTGCGGGACATCTGAAACTTAAAGACCTTATCCTTATCTATGACTCCAACGAGATCACCATTGAAGGTGACACCAATATTGCCTGGAGCGAAGATGTTGCCAAGCGTTTTGAAGCGCAGAAATGGAACGTGCTTACCGTCAATGGGCACTGCTACGACAAGATCGATGAAGTGTTGACAAAAGCAAAAAATGCGGACAGACCGACTATCATTATTGCCAATACCATTATCGGAAAGGGTGCGGGAGAGCTTGAGGGAACCCACCATACCCACGGTGCTCCGCTTGGTGAAGCAATTATCCGTGAATCCAAAGCCAAAGAAGGGTTCGACCCTGACAAAACGTTCCAGATTCCCGAAGATGTATTGCTGCGTTTCAGATGTGCGGTAGAGAAGGGTGAAATGGCTGAAAAAGAGTGGATTCACCGTCAGAAAGAGGCACCTCTTGTAGAGCAGAATGTAGCGCTGGAAGCACTGCTGCATCCCGATTTCTCTTCCATAGAATATCCTGATTTCAGTGACACTGACGCGATGGCAACCCGTGACTCCAACGGAAAGATCCTCAATGCCATCGCCAAAGCGGTACCGAGCTTCCTCGGCGGCTCGGCTGACCTTGCCCCAAGCAACAAAACTGAACTCAAAGATATGGGTAACTTCCCTAAAGGCAAGAACCTGCATTTTGGTATCCGTGAACATGCTATGGCAGCCATCACCAATGCGATGGCACTTTACGGTACGACTATTCCGTTCAATGCGACTTTCTTTGTCTTTTCTGACTACCTCAAGCCCGCAGCACGTATTGCAGCACTGACAGGTATTCAGAATTTCTTTGTCTGGACACATGACAGTATCGGTGTGGGTGAAGACGGCCCGACACATGAGCCTATCGAGCATCTCAGCCAGTTTAGGGCACTGCCTGACTTCTATGTTTGGAGACCCGCAGATGCGACAGAAAATGTTGAAGCCTGGAAAACAGCACTTACGATGAAAGCACCGCACGGTTTTGTACTCAGCCGTCAGAAGCTTAAAACACTCAAGCCAAAACGTGACTTTGGCGAGGTGAGCAGAGGTGCCTATATTGTCAAGAAGCGTGAGGGCGCTACAATGACACTGATGGCAAGCGGAAGCGAGTTGATGCCATGCCTCCAGGCGGCCTGTCATCTCGAAGTGCTGGGTGTCAAAGCCAATGTTGTATCCGTACCGTGTCTTGACCTCTTTAACGAGCAGGATGATACCTACAAGGCTGCAGTAGTTGACCCGAATACCAAAGTGCTTGCGGTAGAAGCAGCCAGAGCAACTGAGTACTACCGCTACGCAGATGATGTGCTGGGCATGGACACATTCGGTGCCTCTGCGCCTGCCGATGCACTCTTTGAGAAATTCGGCTTCACCATCCAGAACATTACTAAGCGCGGATGTGCGCTGATGGGTGTAGAGTACAAAAAAATCGACCTGGGAAAAGACTGAGTCTTTTCCTAAACCCCCTTTAAGAGCTTCTGCTCTATAATCACACTCTCCAAAATGTCGGGGTGTGGCGCAGTCTGGCTAGCGCGCTACCTTGGGGTGGTAGAGGTCGCAGGTTCAAGTCCTGTCACTCCGACCATTGAAAGCCCGTATACACGGGGTTCAAGCTGAACTGTCAGTACAAATCTTCAACATTTTTCATTTAAATACTAACTCTCATACCATCTGTACAATTCACACACCCATCCCGCGTAGGGTGCGTAACCACGCACCTGTGAAACATTATGGTGATAGCCACGGTTATTTTTGCTACAATACCATAGATGATACAATAAGGGAATATATATGAACAATATAGAAAAACTCAAACAGTTTCTTACAACAGTTGTAGTGCCTGATCTTGAAAAAGAGATTGACCAGCGTTTTCGGGAAGCGCGGCATGAGGGGATGATGTCCATAGGCGACAGAGAAGAGCTTGAAGAGTTTCAAAAAATGCACGATGAGTGTCTGGAAATGTTGATAGATATTGAGTCGGGGGATATGGATGAAGCAGAAGCGGAAGAGATCATCGCTTCTTTAAAAGAGTAGGGGATGCCCCTACTCCTTGATCAGCATTCCACGGATAGTGTCTTCGTCGATGATGGCATCTTCGTATTTGATGACCATCAGTTTTTCGGTTTTATTGGTGTAAAAATCGTTAATCCCTTCTACATTTTTTAACGTCAGAAGTTTATTCTCATCAAATGTATCGGTAGACAGAAAGAGGTTTTTTCTCAATGCCGGGTTTCTCATGCTGACAATCCATGCAATCCAGAAAAGTGAAAGAACAATTACCGCAATAGCCACGCCCTCTTCATGGTACTGACCGTAGATCCAACCACCGATAGCACCGCCAAGGAAAATACCTACGTAGGAGAAGGTGTTGGCAACACCGAGTGCAGCACCTTTCTGGTGTACTTTGGCAAATTTGGCAACGAAGCTTTGCAGTAGCGGTTCGAACATGTTGAATCCGATAAAGAAGAAGGTCGCTCCTGCAGCGAAGATCCAGAAGTTACTGCTAAAGCCCATCATGGCAAAGGCAGCAATGATAAATAGAACAGATGCAACAAAAACCTCTTTGCCTTTGCCGTACTTTTCGCCCAGTACAGCGGCCGGCCCCATCGCAATGATTCCAAAAATGACTGCGGGCAGGTAGACTTTCCAGTAGTCCATACGGGTCATATCGAACTTGCTTTTCATCAAAATGGGGATGAGGAAGAAGGCGATCGCCATGGTTGAAC
>WGDG01000102.1 GCA_015493425.1 Sulfurovum sp. | reverse complement strand
GCTTGTAATTTATACTTTTTCTCATGCTTTTTAGATAGAATCTGCTAAATCATTGTTAAAAGGAGTGTTATGTTTCAGAAAATTGCACCGCTAATTGTTTTGGCACTCTTTGCCATCGGAGCCTATTTTATGGTCAAGGGGATGCACCATGCGACCAAACTTGCCGATCCAAAAGTGGCAAAAAAAGTTAAAATCGCCAAATAACGGTTAACGTTTTTCCATGACTTCGAGAATTTTTGCTACTTTTGCTGCGGGATCCGGGTCTTTGTAGACGGGGCGACCCACTACTGGAAAGTCGACCAGTTCCTGTGCAGCGATTTCAAGCGTAGCCACACGCTGCTGATCTCCGGCATCTTCTCCAAAGGGGCGGATGCCTGGACAGAGTGTCAGAAAATCCCTGGAAGTGGCATTTTTGATTGCCCTGCTTTCATAGGCTGAACACACAACGCCGTCAAGCCCGTTTTCATAACTCAATTTCGCAAACGCTTCTGCCTTCTCATTGATGCCCTTTTCATAAATGGCACGGAATCCCTCTTCATCAAACGATGTCAGTGCTGTTACAGCCAGTACAAGAGGACGTTTTTCGAATGTTTCAAGGCGCTGCATGACTGTCTGCATCGCCTTTGCACCGGCCGAGGCATGGATATTGAACATTTCCACACCCATCTTGGCGATCTCTTCGGCGGCATCGGCCATAGTATTGGGGATATCGTAGAGTTTAAGGTCGAGAAAAATATTGAAATCAGGGTTGATGGCTTTGAGGGAATCAATGAAGGCTCTGCCGTCACGAATGTAGCTTCGAAAGCCTACTTTCATCCAAACGTTATGTTCTTTGAGAGATTCGGCGAGGGCAAGATTTGCTTCTGCCGAGGGAAGATCGAGCGCAATACACAGCTGCATGGTATGACCCCTAATAGAATAGTTGGTATAATCATAGCCTAAAATAACTAATCAAGGACTAAAAAGCATGTTTGGAAAAAAGACAAAACGTTATGACATTCCGCAGGATGTCATGGAAACATACAACTACGCAAAGATCAAAACGAGCAAAGGCGACATCTGGGTAAAACTCTACCCCGAAGATGCGCCCAACACGGTAGCGAACTTTGCACACCTTGCCAATGAAGGTTTCTACAACAACCTCAAGTTCCACAGGGTTATTCCCGGTTTTATGGCACAGGGCGGATGTCCGCATTCAGGCCCTACAGGCAATCCGGCACTGGCAGGTACAGGCGGACCGGACTGGCAGATAGACTGTGAGACCGACACCAGCCATCACAAGCACAGACGCGGTTCACTCTCTATGGCGCATGCGGGACCAAACACCGGGGGAAGCCAGTTCTTCATCTGTTTTGTACCCTGCCCGCACCTTGACGGTGTGCATACTGTCTTTGGCGGCATTGAAGAAGATGATACCGATAGTTTCATGGTACTCGACAAGATCGAGCAGAACGATGAGATTGAGACCATCGAAATTCACGACAAACGGGCATAAAACAAAAACGGAGCGGGAGCCCTATGCTCCCCTGCTCCTTATGACCTTCTATCTAAAGGAAAAGCCATGTACGGATTCTACCGTGTCGCAGCCGCTGTCAACCATACCATTGTAGCGAACCCGAAAGCCAATGCCAAAGAGGTACTCTCTCTCGTAAAAGAAGCCACAGAAAAAGAGGTCAGTGCCGTCGTATTCCCGGAGCTCACCCTTACCGGATACACCGCCAGTGACCTTTTTCTAAACCAGACACTGATACAATCTCAGAACGAAGCACTTTCGGAGATTCTTGAAGAGACTAAAACGATAGATACTGTTATTATTCTTGGCCTTGCACTGGTTGAAGCTGACAGACTCTACAACTGTGCCGTGGTACTGCAAAACGGGAAAGTGCTTGGCATTGTGCCAAAATCGTACCTGCCTAACAAAAAGGAGTTTTACGACAAGCGGCAGTTTACCAGTGGTCGCGACATTGTACGTACAACCACACAGTTGCTTGGTGAAGAAGTGCCCTTTGGTGTTGACCTGCTCTTTAGCGATGGTAAAAATATGACCTTTGGTGTGGAAATCTGCGAAGATCTCTGGGCTGTCACACCGCCAAGCAACCATATGGCAAGCAACGGTGCGAACCTCCTTTTCAACCTCTCGGCAAGCAATGAGCTCATTGGCAAGCACACGTACCGCGAAGAGCTTGTGCGTACCCAGAGCGCGCGATGTGTGGCTGCCTATGTCTATGCCTCTGCAGGGGTGGGAGAGAGCACAACAGATACTGTTTACGGCGGACAGGCACTCATTGCCGAGTATGGTTCCCTGCTCGCACAGAACGAGCGCTTTGCGATGCAGAGCCACCTCATTACTGCAGATGTCGACCTTGAAAAGCTGCGCTGGCTGCGGCTCAATGAGACAAGCTACGGTGACGGACGCCGTAAGAAGACGCGCACTGTTGCCCTTGCATCGCTTCCTGCACTCAGTAAAATTGACCGCTATATCGATGCAACCCCCTTTGTACCTTCGCAGTCTGCCGACAAAGAGCAGCGCTGTGAGGAGATCGTTCACATTCAGGCGCACGGGCTTATCAAGCGTATGCAGCATGCCCATATTCAAAAGGCGGTCATCGGCATCAGCGGCGGGCTCGATTCGACCCTTGCCCTCCTCTCTACACATAAAGCCTTTGAGATTATGGATTGGGATGTAGAGAATATCATCGCGGTCACAATGCCGGGCTTTGGCACCACCAGCCGCACCAAGAACAATGCCGTCACCCTCTGTGAAGCACTTGGCGTGACACTTAAAGAGGTAGATATCACCGGCCTCTCGCGCAAAGAGTTCGATGCCATTGGACATGACCCGGACGAACACTCTGTTACCTATGAAAATGTACAGGCGCGCGCAAGGACTTCAATATTAATGAACATGGCAAACAGGGAAGGCGGGCTTGTCATCGGAACGGGAGACTTGAGCGAGATCGCACTTGGCTGGAGTACCTACAACGGTGACCATATGAGTATGTATGCGCTTAACAGCGGTATACCGAAGACACTCATCCGATACGTCATTGAATACTTCAAACACAATGAAACAATAGCTCCTATTATAGACGATATTCTCGACACGCCCATCAGCCCTGAACTGCTACCCCACAGTGATAATGAGATCGTACAGGAGACCGAAGCAATCGTAGGCCCCTATGAGCTGCACGACTTCTTTTTGTACCACTTTATCAAATACGGCGCTACACCGCCGAAGATAAGATATCTGGCGCTGATGGCCTTTGAGAGTAAGTATGATGAATCCACGATTACGAAGTGGCTGAAGCTCTTTTTGAAGCGTTTCTTCACCCAGCAGTTCAAACGCAGCTGTATGCCAGACGGCCCGAAAGTCGGAACCATCTCCCTCAGCCCGCGTGCGGACTGGAAGATGCCAAGCGACGCAGATGTCGAAGCCTGGATACAGACGCTGGAGTAGCCTTTTTGCGCTGAATTGTCTGATTTTGGGACAAAGAGCACGCTATTGTCTTAGTTTCTTTTAATCTTATTTGCCTATAATCACAGCCCAATTTACACACAAAGGACCACAATGAAATTTATCAGAGGTTTACTCGCATTTATCGGCGCAATTGTCGTTATCGGCTTTCTTTTCGCGTACGTGAAATTCGATCTGGGTACCCGTATTGCACAGGTGAAGACACTTGATTCGCATGCAATGCCGGAGTACATGAAAATGTTCGACAAAGTACTTGAAACAGGTGACCCTGCAAAAGGTATGGTACGTAGAGTCAAGATGGAAATTCCTGAAGGTATGACCAAGCAGGAAGCGTTTGAAAATGCAATTGAAATTGCAG
>WGDG01000101.1 GCA_015493425.1 Sulfurovum sp. | reverse complement strand
GATGCAGCCAATGATATGAGGCAGCGACTTGCTGCATATGATCCAACGGAATATCATGATCTGGACAGGGAAATGACCTTTACGACAGCCGATATTATTTTCCGCACAATCCTTTCTGAAAAACTCACAGCAGATGAAGGCCAAAAGATCGTCGAAGCGTTCATCACCTATCAGGAAGAGGGCGCCCGTTTGGGTATGTTGAAACTTTTTGGTATCGATGGATTGGTCACCCGCATCAGAGGTGATAAAAAACGCCAACAATCGGGGGAAACAATCCGAAACGCTCTTGCAAGGATTATTAAACCACGATACGAAGCAGCACTTCAACACAAATCCGTTCCCTCCCATGACATTCTCTCCTCTCTCCTCAAAGTTATCGATGAACGTACAGGAGAGCCTTTTTCATTCAAAGAAATCCTCGATCAGATCGCTATGCTCTTTTTGGCCGGACATGAAACAACTGCGAGTTCACTGACATGGACGCTGTACCTGCTTGCACTCCATCCGGATATTCAATCTAAGGTGCATGCCGAAATAGACCGTGTCTGTACGACAGAACAGCTCAATGCCGAACAGGTCAAATCACTGCATTTAACCACCAATGTATTCAACGAAGCACTCCGTCTCTATCCTCCTGTTAGTTTCATGCCCCGTATTGCGGCAAAGACCACTGTTATGAGGAATAAAACCATCAAACCCGGTGATGCAGTCATGGTCTCTCCCTGGCTGATGCATCGTAACAGTCGTTACTGGGAGGAACCTCACCGTTTTGATCCATCCCGTTTCGATCATCCCGAGAAGATCACCAAATATACCTATTTTCCTTTTGGATTGGGGCCGCGTATCTGTATTGGTGCACGATTTGCCATGCAGGAAGCACCCATTTTATTGTCAACTATCCTCAAACATTACCGCCTCGAACTCAAACCCGGTTTCATTCCCGATGTAGCAGGCAGACTGACAACACGTTCGCTGAACGGTATGCCTGTCCGGCTGATACCAAGAGGAGAAAAGAGATGAACCTTAAAGAGCGTCTTGCCGGAACACTGCTGATGTGTGCCATTGTGCCGATGGCCGTTGCAGGCTATCTTCTCATTGTTGTTGTAGGACTGTTTGGAAAGGTTGACCGGGCACGGCAGGGAGTACGTGCAATGGACCATTTTGTCAACGCCACACTCTTCAACGGATATGCATGGGAATCACTCTCCTCTCATGCATGGCGAGCCAGAGAGAAACGGTGGGCAAAAATTGTCATCAAAATTACAGATTTTTTCGATGAGAACCACTGTAAAAAAGCAAACAAAAGAGAGCAGCCCATTATTGATCTTATGCTTAAAAAACGTTTACATGAACAGACGGTCGGAAAGCGCAAGCACCGATAGTTGACCACATCACGTTTGAGACTTCAACTGTCTTTCAAACTCAGGAGATACACTCAGCTTTCGACAGCCAGCGCTTCCTCTTTGTAAATACCAAGATTTTTCGCCTCTTCCAGAATAAGTTCGCTCACCCTGTATTTGCTTTCAATAATGACATCGGCAAGTTTGGACTTGATATGCAGTTCAAGCGGACGTTTTCCCGGGTAACGCTCTACCAGACACATCAAATCTTCGACCGTTTTGGCATCAGGCATCAGGTTGACAGCAAGAATCAGCGGCGGCTGTTCAGGCTCAGGGGTATGCTTCTGTTCTTTCTTGACCTTGACCTTCTCTTTTTTGGCATCCTTGAGTGATTCAATCTTGAGGATATTCATGCGGGTAAAGTCACCGTCTTTGGTGATCTTGACCTTGAAAGCAATAGGCTTGGTCATATCAAAATCCTCTTCAAGCTCCTTGAGACGGTTCTCAAAAAGCATCAGTTCGATGTTGCCGTGCAGGTCCATAATATTGGCGATACCGAACTTGTTGCCCTTCTTCGAAATTTTCTCGGTAATACTTTCGATCTTCCCGATGAATAGAGCCTGAGAACCGTCGGCAAGATCGTCTATTTCGGAGCTGAGCGTATAGTTGATACCTTCGAGTGTTTCACGATACTTGTCGAGCGGATGCCCGGAGACATAGAAGCCCAGTGACTCTTTTTCCATCTCCAGTATCTCCATTGCCTCAAACTCATCCATCTCTTTGAGCTCCAGGTTCACTGTGGTCATCTCTTCGCCTTCGCCAAAGAGCGACCCTACTGCCATTTTCTTGGCTTCACCCGCTTTCTTGGCTGTTTCGATGATCTCCTCGATCTGCATCAGCATCGCTTTACGGCTGTACCCAAAACTGTCAAGCGCTCCTGCTTTAATAAGCGATTCAATGACCTTTTTATTCACCTTGCTCGAATCGATACGGGATACAAAATCTGAAAAATCTTTGAACGGTGCTTCAGCCCGTGCCTCAAGAATAGAGTTGATCGCAATATCTCCTGCCCCTTTGATCGCACCCATACCAAACATGACCACCTCATCACCATCGATATTGGTCGCTTCAAAGACGAGTCCGGATCGGTTAATGTCCGGCGGCAGGAGTTTGATACCCATACGCTTCAGCTCATCAACATACTTGACAACCTTGTCAGTATTGTTCTTCTCCAGTGTTAGGATCGCCGCCATGAACTCTGTGGGGTAGTAGTACTTCAGGTAGGAGGTGTAGAAAGTGACCATGGCATAGGCTGCCGAGTGGGATTTGTTAAACCCGTATCCGGCGAATTTTACGATCAGGTCGAAGAGCTCTTCCGCTTTGGCACGGTCAAATCCTTTTTTCTGCGCCCCATCGGCAAACTCCCCTTTAAGCTTGTCCATCTCCTCTTTGATCTTCTTCCCCATCGCACGACGTACCAGGTCGGCTCCGCCAAGGCTGAAGCCACCAATGGTCTGCACGATCTGCATGACCTGCTCCTGGTAGACGATGACCCCGTAGGTAGGCTTGAGGATCGGCTCGAGTTCGGGGAACATATAGGTGATCTCCGCACGCCCGTGCTTACGCTCGACGAAGTCATCGAGCATTCCGGACTCCATGGGCCCCGGACGGTAGAGGGCGAGCATCGCGATGATATCTTCAAAACCCGAGGGCTTTAGCTTCTTTGCCAAGTCCTGCATCCCGGCAGATTCGATCTGGAAGAGTCCGAGCGTCTCCCCTGTCGAGATGTAGTCGTACACCTCCCTGTCCTCAATATTTTCTTCAACGAAGTTGATCCGCTTGCCATGGCGCTTTTCAACCAGCTGTAGTGCCTCTTCAATGACGGTCAGCGTCTTGAGTCCAAGGAAGTCAAATTTGATCAGGTCGACATCCTCGACATACTTCCCGCTGTACTGTGTCGCAAGTGTATCAAGCCCTGTTGGTTTGAAAAGCGGTGTTTTTTGCCAAAGCGGTTCGTTGGAAATGACCACCCCGGCAGCATGCGTTCCTGCATTCCGGTTCAAGCCTTCCAGAGCCAGCGCATACTCCCACACCCGCTTTGCCTGAGGATCACGATCGAGCAATTCTTTGATCTTGGGCTCTTTTTCGTACGAACTCTTCAGATCGATGCCCAGCTCATCCGGGATGAGCTTCGCCATCGCATCGGCTTTGGAGTACGGCATATCAAGCACCCTTGCAACATCCCGAATAACCCCTTTTGCCAGCAGCTTACCAAAGGTAATGATCTGCGCGACGTTGACACGCCCGTACTTCTCCACGACATAATCGAGTATCTCCTGACGGCGAGCCTGGCAGAAGTCCATATCGATATCGGGCATCGATACACGCTCCGGGTTGAGGAAACGTTCAAAGAGCAGTCCGTAAGGCATCGGGTCAATGTCGGTGATCTTGAGCGAATAGGCAACAAGCGACCCTGCAGCAGACCCCCGTCCAGGACCGACCGGTATGCCCATATCCTTCGCAGCCTTGACAAAGTCCCAGACGATGAGCATATAGCCGGGGAATTTCATATTGTTGATGATGTCAATCTCCACCTGCAGTCTGTCACGGTACTCCTGATGCTTTGCTTCAGGCACAATTTTCAGACGCTCTTCAAGCCCTCTTCGAGACTCTTCGATGAAGAGTGTTTTATCATTCTCCAGCGAGTACTCTTTATCCGGCTCAGGCAGCTCCAGTCCGATGTCTGCAGCACGTTCTCTGGCAAACTTGAAGTTTGGCGGCGTGGGGTTGCCCAGCTTGATCTCAAGGTTACACTTGTCGGCGATCTCCTGTGTTGCTTCGATGGCTTCAGGGATGTCGGCAAAGAGCTTTGCCATCTCTTCGGGTGATTTGACATAGAACTCATGCACAGAGTGGCGCAGACGGTTGGGATCGTCGTAAAGTTTGTTCATCGCGATACACATAAACGCCTCATGTGCATCGGCATCTTCGGGGTTGGTATAGTGGGTGTCATTAGTTGCAACCACTTTGATGCCTGTCTCTTGGCTTAGCTGCAATATCTGCTTGTCAATGCGGTGCTGATCGCCAATGCCATGCCGCATGATCTCAAGGTAGAAGTCATCGCCAAAAACCTCTTTGTACTTCAGCGCTACCCGTTTGGCTTCCTCATATCCCTTCGCACCGAACTTGACATTGCGCTCAGAGAGGTTCAGTTGCCAGTTGACCTCGCCTTGCAGACACGCCGAAGAACAAATGAGCCCTTCCGCATGATCCTTAAGCAGATCCCAGTTGATACGCGGGTAGTAGTAAAATCCTTCGATGTAGGCTTTGGAGGAGAGAAACATGAGGTTTTTGTACCCCGTTTCATTCTTGGCATAAAGACAGAGGTGAAACCGCTGACGCACCGACTTGTCACCCAGTTCCGGCTGGTTGTGCACATAAGCTTCCATCCCGATGATAGGTTTGATGCCCTCTTTTCGCATGGTGTTGTAGAAGTCAATAGTACCAAACATATTGCCATGATCAGTCATCGCCACCGAGGTCATCCCAAGCTCCTTGACCTTTTTGGCAAGTGCCTTGATCTTGTTGGCACCATCAAGCAGCGAATACTCGGTGTGGAGGTGGAGGTGGGTGAATTGGGGTTTTTTATTTGGCTCTTGGGACATCGTTTTTCCTTAGGTATTTAAGCTTGGTTAATCTTCTCATGTTATAATTGCAACGTCACAAACGCCAAGCCACTACTCAAAAGCATTACGCTTTTGATGTATGCTTGGCTTTTTTATTGCATTCCTCTCAATATAAAGTTTCTCATTTTTTCACACAAATCTTTCTTAAACTTCTTCGTTAAATACATTGAATCTTTCTGGATATAATAATCCTCTACGAAATCTTCAAAAAGCCTCTCGATCTCTTCATGTTTAAATTGCTGAAAATCCGCATAATTGTCTATCAAATCCATCATGAAAGAGAGAAACAGGTAAACATCCATAAATCCATGATCCCGTATTCCTTGACTCAATTTGCGATATTTCCCCAACCGTGTAACACTTCTATAACTACGGTTAAAAAGCCTCTCCCGATGAGCTGCACGGTTACGTACTTCATTAAGTCGTTCCAGATATGGAATAAAATCAATACGGGGGTTTGCAATACCAAACTTTCGGGCAACATGTGGCATAATAGAAACATTGTTGATCTGCAAATGCTTTATTAGATAGATTATTGTTCCCAAAACAGATCCTTCAACAAAGTAATGAAACGGGGGATAGTTAATAGAATCTTGAAGAGGAATTGTAGCCAATGAATCCAGATACTTCACCTTATTGGAAGCAAAATCATATTGGCTCTGGTAATAGCGCCCATAATGAATATACCTCTCGGATACTGTTGCCATAGGTAGCATATTCTTCCAGTTATTCACTGATGGTCCAATAAGCTTGGGGTTCGGATTTACATAACAACTTTGGATCAAATAAAAAAATGGGTTGTCTTTGAGCGGATGTGTACGCGGCAAAGAGTTGAGTTGTTTATAAGATGACTCAATGAGTGCTGACTTGAGTTTGGTTTCGATGCTGGACGTCATATCCATCAAAAGACGACTGAGATATTTATCGAAGAAAAAAAGCACAAATACCTCATCAATACTATAGTCCTGAATGTGCGGTTTAAACGCATACAGGTACCCTTTGAACTTAAATATACCAATCCGTTCAAGCAAGATTTGCACTTGAGTATCATTTAAATAGATACTCTTTTTCAGCCCGTCATTATAGAGTCTTTGCAGGTAACTTGCTATGCTTTGTCTATGATAGTTATACTGTGCCATCTATATTGCTCTTGTATTTATATTCGGCTTGGAATGTGTTTTGGTGAAGTGGGGAGAAATCATGTAGAAGCACTCCTTCGTTGGCACATTGTTAAGAGGTGGAAGGAGTATGTTGCATGTATTATAGCGTAGTGCACCGGTAACGTCAATGGTTGGGATATTTTTGTATCTGTCACTTTTTTCCTTCTTTTGATGTGCTGCCTGCAATGCATACACTAACTCTTCACTCTTCGTTATTCACTTAAATATAGCAGAGGTTTGGTGAAAATGGGTTGAAATATTTATTCACTTCCAATTGAAATATTTTCTCAGCAAAGAAGCTCTTAGAAACATCTTATAAATCGTTTAAGTATTCACAAGCTGACAATATTTCAACTGCATCAAAAAAGTCATTCTCAAAACGTAGTTC
>WGDG01000100.1 GCA_015493425.1 Sulfurovum sp. | reverse complement strand
TGTTTCAATATCAAAAAATATTACCTATCAAATGCGTGTCTCTTTGCTCAACCATCTCAAGAAAGTGTCACTCAAAGAGTATGAAACAATGCGGGTGGGAGCGGTCACTTCCAAGCTTGTTACAGATGTGGAGACCATTGACGGATTTGTCTCTACGACTATTTCCAAACTTATTGTTTCATCACTCATTCTTCTGTTCTCTTCAGTGGTACTGCTCTGGATACACTGGGAACTGGCACTCTTCATTTTGCTCACCAATCCCATTGTGGTTCTTTTCACTGTCAAACTTTCCCGAAACATCGGCAAACTCAAACGTGAAGAAAACAGGGCAGTGGAGTTGTTCCAGTCAAGCCTCTCCGAAACACTCGAACTTTTTCATCAGATAAAGGCGGCAAATAAAGAGGCATACTTCTTCAAAGAGAGTGAAAAAAAAGCAAAGGAGCTTAAGGAGCATTCGGTTAATTACGGCTACAAAAGCGATGCGGCAATGAAGCTTTCCTATCTGATCTTTCTTTCAGGCTATGAAATCTTTCGTGCAGTGAGTATTCTTGCTGTTGCCTATTCAGACCTTTCGGTCGGGCTGATGCTGGCAATCTTCTCCTATCTGTGGGTGATGGTGACACCTACACAGGATGTGATCAACTTCCAGTATGTACTGGCGACTGCCAAAGCGGCGTGCAAGCGGATCAACACAATTTTCGAAATGGAGCAGGAGCCGCTGCCGCCGGTACAGAAAGACCCGTTTAAAGGCCACAACGCAGTTGAGATCGATGTGCGTAGTCTCTACTTCAGGTATGCCTCAAAGAGCAAGGATGAAAGTGGAGAAGAAGATGCAGGGCGTGAATATATATTAGAAAATATTAATATGCATATCAACACCGGCAGCAAAGTTGCCATTGTCGGTGCCAGCGGCAGTGGAAAGACCACACTTTCGAATATTCTGGTCGGTTTTTATCCGTTTGAGAAGGGGGAGATCCTTTACAACGGCGTGTCAAACAAAGAGGTTGCACTGGCAACGATACGGGAAAATATCTACCTTATCTTGCAACATCCTAAACTCTTTAATGATACAATGCGTTTTAATCTTACCCTTGGCAACGTCTACAGCGATGAAGCAATTGAAAATGCGATACGCATTGCACAGCTTGGTGATGTCATCGGCAGATTGGAAAATGGGCTCGATACGCTTGTGGGAAAAGACGGTATCAAGCTTAGTGGCGGTCAGCGTCAACGAGTGGCTATTGCGCGTATGGTACTCTCCAACCCCAAAGCGGTCATCTTCGACGAGTCCACCTCTGCACTCGATGTGCATACGGAGGCGAAGCTCTTTGAAGCATTGCACGACTTTTTGGAAGACCAAACGGTCATTACTATTGCCCACCGACTCAGCACCATCAAAAGTGCAGAGTACATCTATGTACTTGAAGAGGGAAAAGTTGTAGACAGCGGTACGCCTGCGCAACTGCTTGAGAAAGATGAGAGTTACTTCAGCGCAATGCTGTAAAAGAGTCGGGACAGGCAGATATATGCCGGGTCGTCTTGACACTAAAGGAATTGATTTATGGATATATTTCAGGCGGTGATCATTGGAATCATCGAAGGTTTTACAGAGTTTCTGCCCATCTCTTCAACAGGGCATATGATCGTTGCATCGAAATTTCTGGGTGTGGCGGAGAATGATTTGACCAAAGCTTACGAGGTCATCATACAGTTCGCCGCGATATTGGCAGTCATTCTGATATACCGTGAAAAAATTACCTTTAAAAAGATCGACCTGTGGATGAAACTGCTGCTTGCCTTTCTTCCCCTCGCTATTGTCGGCTTCATCTTCAAAGACACTATCAAATCACTCTTCAATGTCGAAGTGGTCGCCTGGATGTTCATTATAGGCGGTATTATCTTTTTGGTAGTGGAGTATTTCTACCGTGAAAAACCGACTCATATCCGTGATGTTGAAAAAACCAGCTGGTCGCAGGCATTCTGGATCGGTATTGCACAGATTTTTTCTCTGATACCCGGCACCAGCAGAGCAGGTGCAACGATCATCGGCGGGCTGCTGGTTGGACTGGACAGAAAAGCTTCTGCGGAGTTTAGTTTTCTGCTTGCCATTCCCGTCATGGCAGCCGTCAGCGGCTATGATCTTCTGAAACACTATCATGAATTTGCACATGCAAACTGGGGTGCGTTTCTCATCGGTTTCCTGGTCGCATTTGTCGTAGCATACGCGACGATCAAGCTTTTTCTGGCTTTTTTGCAGCGCTTTACTTTTGTAGCGTTTGGTATTTACCGTATCGTGTTCGGGATTTTGCTGCTGACCATTTTATAGTGTGAATTTACCAAATCCCCCGCGGGAGATTTGGATAAGTTCAAAACAGGTTTTGAACGAAATTTTGCAGGGCAGCCAACGCTGTCTAAAGGAAGACAATGAAATTCAGTGAATTTAATTTTCACCGTGATCTCGCCAAAGGGGTGAAGATCGCAGGCTTCAAAGAGCCAAGTCCTATTCAGGAGATGGCGATTCCGCTAATAATGGAAGGCAGAGACCTGGTTGCTCAGGCACATACGGGAACGGGTAAGACGGCGGCATTCGGTCTGCCGATGATGGACAAAATCGCCAAAGGAGAGATCGAGCGTGCTCTGGTCATTACCCCCACACGTGAATTGGCTACACAGGTAAGTGATGAGCTCTATCACCTTGGACGTTTTGCAGGTATTCGTACGCTGACAGTATACGGCGGTGTAGGATATGGGCGACAGATCGCGCTTATTCATAAAGGGGTGCAGATTGTCGTGGCAACTCCGGGACGCCTCAAAGATCTTTACAAAAAAGGGAAGATTGACAGCTTTAACCCTGAGATCGTTGTACTCGATGAAGCTGACGAAATGCTTGATATGGGATTTCTTGATGAGATCAAAGAGATATTCGAGTATATTCCGCAGACACGCCAGACACTGCTCTTTTCTGCCACAATGCCCGAACCTATCAAAGATCTTGCCGAACATATTCTCTATAATCCGGAGTTTATTTCGGTTATCGGAGAAGAAGAAACAACCAATAACATTATCGAACAACGTTTCTATGTTATCAACGAATCGCAGCGTGATGAAGCGATCGTCAAACTGCTGGAAACTGAGGAGATCAACAAATGTATTATCTTCTGCCGTATGAAGCGCGAAGTGGACAGACTGACAGAGCATCTTCAGGCACTTGGTTTCAATGCCGCAGGACTTCACGGCGACCTTGAGCAGCAGGATCGTGAAGTGGTGATCAAGTCCTATCGAAGAGGAGAAACCAAGATCATGGTTGCAACGGATGTGGCGGCACGTGGACTTGATGTCAAAGATGTCACCCATGTATTCAACTACCATATTCCGTTCGATCCGCAAAGTTACGTGCACCGTATCGGACGTACGGGACGTGCGGGCAAGAGCGGCCAGGCAATTACTCTTGTTACAACGGAAGAGTTCAGGGAATTGCAGCGTATCCAAAAAGAAGTAGGTGCCGAGATGCGTCTGGCTACAATAGAAGGCGGCTCTGAGCTCGATGCAGATGCACTCGAGTACCTTGCTGACCAGCTCAGGGCGATCCCTGTTCATACGCAGGCACAGGATCTCATTGAGACACTTGCCGAGATGGATCGTGAACTGCTGCTTGAAAAGCTGGTGTCGTACTTTATTGAACAGGAGTCACAGGCAGTCGGTACCCAAATCGGATTTGATCAGAAGAAGGTGAATGAGATGCTTGAGAGCTATGAAAGTGAACAAAAAGCTACGCGAAACAACAATCGTCGAAAAAAGCGCAGATAATCGGCGCTTTTTAACTTCACTCAAGCAAAACTGTTTTAAAATTTGTAAACCAAATGATAAGGTGTCCAAATGGAAATTAATTTAGTAGGCGAGAGCCTTAAATTCATGGTTTTGGGAATGCTTATCGTTTTTGTCTTTCTTATCTTGCTGGTGCAGGTAGTGAAATGGCAGGCGATCATCATCAACAAATACTTCCCTGAAAAAGAACCTGAAGCGCCAGCTTCTTCCCCACAATCAGATACGACCGAAGATGCGCACCATGTTGCTGCTATCGTTGCCGCTATCGCAGAATTTCGTAAAAATAAATCATAAACAAGGTTTGATACATGGCTAAAAAATATATTGATGTAATGGATACAACCTTCAGAGACGGCTTTCAGTCTGTCTTTGGCGGGCGTGTAT
>WGDG01000099.1 GCA_015493425.1 Sulfurovum sp. | reverse complement strand
TTCAAACCCGTGAGCCAGAGAGAACATCGGAATCAGTATGAGTGAAAGACCAATAATCGTCAATACCACATACCCGCCGACAACCGCATAGACATGGGCTTTTAGCATCAGCCCGACATTGATCGAAAGGTCACCACTGAGCCCCAGCGCAATGGCAAAACCGGTCAGAATACCAAGCAGCAAAAAGCCGTTGCTCCACGCTACAGTCTCGACTGTCAGCGTACGGATTGTTGTCTTTTTCAGTGTCGCGATGTTCTCCACTGCAAAGATGATCATTGCCACCAGCACCAGCAGTCCGCCGTAAGGCAGCAGTACAGGCATCAGCCAAAACCCTGCCACCATACCGACTACACCCGTAAGCAGCAGCGGAAAGATGACATAGTAGACATCGACTACAGCATGTCCTGCTTCAAGCACCACCGGAATCAGCTGTGCCATAGCACCAAAAATGATCATCATCACGAAGCCAAGTAAAAACAGATGCACCCATCCGGCTACATCTGTCTGTGCATAGGCAAAATCCGGCCTAAAAAAGAGCAGTGCACCCATTGCCAACAGGTAAAAGACCACGCCTGTACTGAAAAAAGGGGATATCAGCTTCAGCGGCGGTGCAAAATCGCTTGAGATAGCTTTCATCTTTTCCTATCCGTGGCAGGCAGCATCGTCAAGATTTGCCTCTTCACTCGATCCCGCTTTGTAGGAAAAGATGAGTTTCACACGTCCATCTTCCATCTTTTCGGTTTCGATGTCATAGTTCTCCCCAATCTTGTCGAGCAGTCCCATCGGTTTTTTGTGGTTGATCATCACCAATTTTTTCCCCGGGCCGTCAATGAGTTTAAGACCGGCCATTGCATTGACCATAGGCTCCGGAGGCCCACACTTGGAAGTGTCGAACTCGTAATACTGTGTTTCACCCATGGTGTAGGTAAAGAAAGGAACCGTCGCCCCTTCCACTTCGATCGGTGTTTTGTTTAATTCAGACATAATAACTCCTATTTGTGATTTGCCCCATTGTATTAGCTTATTATTAAGATAATCTTGATCTATATCAATCTTTTTTAAAATTGTCTTTAAAATAGGTTTCAACCATCTTGTCAAACTTCTCCATGCGTGCCTTGCCTTTGGGAAGTTCTTTACGCAAACGCTTCATGGATGCCAGAAATTCTCCCACACTTTCAGGGATGATCTGTTCGAAATGCTGCCGTATACGCTTGGCAAATGCCGGAGAAGCACCGCCTGTAGAAAATGCAATGGTAAGGTCATCACGCTTAATGTAGGAAGGGAAAATAAAGTCACAGTAGGCAGTATTGTCCACGGAGTTTACCAGAATACGTCTGCCCCTGCTCTCTTCATAAATAGCTTTGTGCAGGTCGACCGTATCGGTGGCGACAATAACGATGTCAAAACCGTCGATGTCCCCTTTTTGGTATGCTCTCGTATAAAGTGTAAGACAATGGTCCCGAACAAGCCTGTCAGTTTCTTCACTGATCTCTTTGCTGATCACCGTGATCTCTTTGGTGAAATCCAGCAGTTTCTCCAACTTCTCCGCAGCAATGTTACCACCGCCCACTACCAGTACCTTGAGTCTTTCCAAATCCATAAACATAGGGAAATACGCCATTCAATACCCTTTCTGATTTCTCTTTTGGTAACTCTACCGAAAGTCTATCATAATTGCTTTGACGTGTATCAATGTACCCTGATATAAAATTGACTATAATCTCTCAACATTAAAAAAAGTGAGAAAATAATGCAAGATGAACTCCTTTACCAAATGCAGCACGCCTTTCCCCTAAGCCAAAAACCCTTTCAGGAGCTCGCCCAGACACTGGATAGCAGTGAAGAAGAGGTGTTAGAAGCAGTCAAAATACTAAAAGCACAAGGAATTATTCGCCAGACCTCTGCCATTTTTGACACCAAACGATTGGGGTACAAATCGTCACTGGTTGCCTTCAAAGTCCCGGAAGAGAAGATAGACACAGCAGCAGCCATTATCAATGCCCATCCTGGAGTCAGCCACAACTACCTGCGAAATCACGACTATAACATCTGGTTTACGATGGCTGTCGCACCGGATAGCAAATTGGGATTAGAAAAAACCATTGCCATCCTCAAAGAAAAGACAGAAGCGGAAGATACCATTATCCTTCCCACACTGAAAATGTTCAAGATCAAAGTACAAATGGACACCACCGGCAAACGTGCCAAAAAAGAGAAGGTACACAAAGCTGCCCACAAAGAGATAGAGCTGACACCTGAACATATTGAGGTCATCAAAGCACTGCAAAAAGATATCGATATTGTTGAAGAGCCCTTTAAAGGTATGACAGAAGCACTCGGTATGTCACATGAAAGACTTTTCCAGATCGCAGGTGAACTCAAAGAAAGCGGTGTGATGCGCCGATTTGCCACCATCCTCAACCACCGAAAGGCAGGATTTGGTGCCAATGCCATGAGTGTCTGGTCGGTTCCCGAAGAAGAAGGAGAGGAGGTAGGAAAACAACTTGCCGAATTCTCCGCCGTCAGCCACTGCTATCTCCGCCCACGATACCCAAACTGGCCATACAACCTTTTTGCGATGGTACACGCCAAAACGCAGGAGGAGTGCGATACCCTCATTGAAGAGATGGCGAAGGAGACTGGTTTGAAAGAGTACGGCAAACTTTACTCTACAAGAGAGTTCAAAAAACAGCGGCTTGTCTATTTTGATGAAGCGTTTGAAGCGTGGGAGAAACAGGTCACATGAAAAATAAGATTGAAGTCTTGTCGCTCAAAATTATACTCTAACGAATACTTATTATATTGGTGTTGTCAGGGGACAGCACCCTACAGGTAGCAAATGCTTTCCGATGGAAAGCATACCAAAATTCCTAATTTTAATCTTTATACCCTATCTGCTCTTTAAAATCCGCAATACAGTTGGTACAGGTCTTGATGGTATTGTTCTCAATGATCGCCATCAGGGCATCCTGATCAAGGATATGCAGTTTATGGCTTTCTATCTTAATGATCCCCTCTTTTTTCATCTTTGTCAAAATACGTGAAAAGGTTTCGGGGGTAAGATTGAGAATGGAAGCGATCTCGTTATTTTTGAGGCGATTGAAGATAGTAACCTTCTTGAGCATAAGATCAGCGACTTTTGCTTCGGAAGAGAGAATGGTTTCTTTGTGCACAAGGGCAGAAAGCAGACTGACCTTTCCTGTCAGGGATTTGAGCAGTTCAAGGGAGAATTCCGGCTGGTTGAGATATTCGTAAAGTTTGTCAAAATGCAGCAGCCCGATAGCGCCATCGGTAACGAATTCACAGGTGGCAGGGAAAGGCTCTTTCTCAAAGACTGCAAATTCGGCAATGAGCCCCGGTGCAGCGAAACGGTTAATCTGTACCTGTGAACCTTTGGGAGAAGTTTTGTAAAGCTTGACACTCCCCTCCATCAGAATATGAAGGTAATCGCTCTGATCTCCTTCGTAGAAAACAATACTCTCTTTTGTAAAGCGCTTGATATGAATAATATCTTGAAGCTCTTTGATATACTTTTCTCCCAATGCAGAGAAAATAGGGATCTCTTCAAGTTTAAACATATACACACCTCATCTTGGAATAGTGTACTATACACTATCTAAGATAAAAGCTCTCCGATATACTGATGCCTAACACTCAAACCAGTTTAATTGATCACGAAGTTTCACAACTTCTCCCACCACAATCAGTGCAGGGGTAGGAAGATCTTTGGCTTTTTCGTATATATCTTCAAGGGTACCGACAACGGTTTTTTCCTCAGGTGTCGTCCCTTTGCTGATAACGGCAACCGGATGGTCTTTGGGTTTTCCAATTTCAATGAGCTTCTGCGTGATCTTGTCAAGATTGTGCAGCCCCATCAGAAATATGATCGTATCGTCTGTCTTGTAATTCTCCCATGGAATCTGTGACTTCTCTTTTCTTGACTCATGACCTGTGACAACTCTGAAAGAAACCGTCACGCCCCGGTGGGTAACAGGAATACCTGCATACTCGGGCACGGCAATGGCTGAAGTAACGCCGGGAATAAACTCAAACTCAATACCGCGTTCCCGCAAATACATACCCTCTTCACCGCCGCGTCCGAATACCAGCGGGTCACCGCCCTTAAGACGTACGACATTCTTGTGTTTGAGTGCATTTTGGTAAATGATCTCATTGATCTCATCCTGCGGGATTGTATGATGCGAATCTTCTTTGCCCACATAGATAAATTCACATCCCTCTTTTGCCTGCACCAGAATATCGGGATTGGCCAGTCGGTCGTAAATGATCACATCTGCCTGTTGCACCACACGCAACGCCTTTACCGTCAGAAGATCAATATCTCCGGGACCTGCTCCTGTCAAATAAACCTTGCCCATCATTATCCTTTTCGGTGCGTGCTTACACACTCTGTATATTTAGCTATCATCTTCCATCCTCCATTATCAATCATCAATTCGTGCTATCCGAACATCGTTCAGATAGCACGACGGATCTTCCGCCCACATATCACCATAGATCGCATACGCCCTGCTGCGCGATCCGCCATTACATATGTCAAGATAGCGGCAGTCTCTGCATTTTCCGCCGAGTTCGCGCGGATGAACACGCAGTTTCTGAAGCAGCTCGTTCGGCTCGTTCGTCCAGATATCCGAGAAATCCTGATGCAGAATATTGCCTATCTTCACCGGGAAGAAGGGGTCTGGTTTAACAAATCCTTCACTGTCAATGTTGAGCAGCTTGCGTCCGGCAGAGTTACCGCCCCATGCTTTGAGCCGACGCAGCATCTCTTCGGCATGTTCAGGGTACTTTTCCCTGAAACGGTTGTAAAAGAGGATGGCATCCATCTCCATATTTCCCGTAACGATCTCAATATCTTTTCCGCTTTCGTGATACTCGAAGGCTTTGTCCAGAATGTATTCCACCGCGGCAATACGCTGCTCTTTGCTCAGATCCATCTCCAGATTCTCCAGCCCGCGCCCGCTGTAGACCAGGTGGGAGATGTAGATCTTGGGAATGTGATGCGTCTCTGCCAGTTCAAAGATGAAACGCAGGTCATCGTAGGTATCTTTGGTAATGGTAAAGCGGATGCCCACTTTGGTTTTGCCGTAACTGTTGAGCAGATCAACCGCCTTCATCGACTCTACAAACGACCCTTTGAGCCCGCGAAACCTGTCATGCACTTCGGGTGAACCGTCGATGCTGATACCGATATAGTCAAAGGTATCGAGGATCTTCTCGGCATTGGAGGTTTTGACATAGAGCCCGTTTGTCGAAAGATAGGTAACGATCCCAAGCTCCCTGCATCGCGCTGCAATATCGAAGAGGTCTTTGCGGGTCAGCGGTTCCCCTCCGGAGAAGATGAGAAACTTCACACCGTTGGCTTTGAGCTTGGGCAGTGTCTCCATGACATTTTCAGTTGTCAGCGTATCGACCGCATCGAGGTCAGCCTTGGAGTAGCAGTGCAGACAGCTGAGATTGCACCGGTTGGTAAAGTTCCAGATGGCGATTGATCCGTCAAGTACTCTTGCGGGTTTGCCTTCGACAACGGAGTTTAGCAGGTTGGAGAGTCTAAACATCTACTGTACCTTTACATTCTTATAGGAGAGGATGTAACGCGTAATCGCGTCAAGCTCCTCCTGATTCAGTTTGAAAGCCGGCATCGCATTACGCTTGTAGCCAAACACTTTCGAGACTGCTTCAGGGTCGGTGATCATCGCCTGTATCTCTTCGGCACTCCGTTTTTGGGCAATCTTCACAAAGGGCGGGCCAAACGCCATGGCTGTCTGATGATGACACCCCCAGCAGTAGGTTTCAAAAACCTTTTTGCCATCGGCACCGGGAAGCTGTGAAGCCCCCCACAGCAATCCTGCTATTACAAAAATCCATACTTGTTTCTGTTTCATACCAGCATCATAACAACTTTTCCATTTTCCGAACTTGATACAGAACAAGAGAATGTTAGAAATCGACTCCAAAGAGCAGTTTTGTGGTCGTTTTGTTATTCCCCACCTCCGGGTTCGGGTTGCTGTCATTGATGAAATCAAATGCCAGCTTTACCGAAAAGAAATCAAAAAGCGGTACTGTGAAGTTGAGATTGGATCGCATGATCCAGTCTTTTTCATAGTCAAGTCCGGGATAGTAAAGCATAAAACCGTCTACGATAAGTGTACGCAAAAGAGGAACCTCCTCCCACTGATACTTGCCAAAGAGGTTGAGTGCTGCGACAGCAAACCGCTTATCCTGGTAGGAGTCTGTATAGTTGATCGTCGCGTACCCGATACCGATGGAGGGTTCAAGCCACTTCGATTTTCCGAACTTGAAACGGTAGCCGTACCCCACAGACGGGACGAACTGACTTTCAATATGTCTTGGCTTGTCATACTCTGCTGCGATCGTCGTATAATAGAAATCATGGTTGGTTTTGTGATACTTATAGGTGAGAAAGGTTGCCAACTCATCTTTATTTTGCACCTTTTCTGTATTTTCTGTCTCTGTCGTCTCATAGGCATAGTCGAAATAGAAGACCAGCTCACTCTCCGCTTTTTTGTACCGGGAGTTAATAAGCACATCAACCTTGTTCTTCTTGTTGCTGCCGTTTTCTATTTCAAAACCAAGTGCCATCGTTCCCTTGGTGTAGGGGAACCTGTTTCGAATACGGTTCTCGAACGAATCATCATCCTGTACCGACATCACGAAATTGTCGATGTCGGCAATCTTGATCGTACGGGCATGGCCTTCACTGTCGATAACCTTGAGGTATTTCCCATCCTCTATGGCAACGACACGTCCCTCCGTCTCGATACGCTTGTAGGAGATATGGTAGTTGTATTTGGTGTGAATTGATTCGATATCGCTGTATTTGATATGATTGATACCCTCTGCATAGTTGAGCTTGAATGCAAGTCTTTCAGAACCGAGCCCCATAACCCGTCCATGCAATACCATACCGTGTACGACAATCGTGTCACGAATCTCTTCCTGCTTTGAAGGCTTGTCAATCTTTCCTCCCCCCAATAGTGCCATTGTCATCATGGCATAGATCGTAACACACCACAACAACTTAGTATTTTTGATCATGACTTACCTCGCAATTCTCTTCTAATCTCCCAATCGTAATCGTTTGATAGGCAAATTTCAAACCATTGTGTTCAAATATCTCCATAATTTTATACATTACATCCTCTTTGACACGCAGCCACTCATCCCATCCCGTTGATTTGCTAAATGCACTGACAAGAATACTGACCCCTAACGTATCGAATTCATCCAAATAAACCAGTAGCGTACGCTTGACACCGAGTGCATCCTCCTTGGAGACAAGTTTCGGGCTCTTTTTGAATTCTTCTTTATAGTCTGTTTTATCTGTTGCAATATCCGGATGGGTCTGTAACATTTGGCGTATCTCTTTTACCGCTTTTTGAAGGGCTTTTCTGTCTGCTTCGTAGGTCACTGTCAATTTCATCTTGATGCGTCGTCCTACCACCCGTTTGCTCCAGTTAAGTACCTCTTTATTTGCCAATGTTGCATTGGGGATGGCAATAAGTGCATTGTCAGGCGTTCGGATGGTTGTCACACGCAAGCCAATTTCAACAACACTCCCCAGACGGCCGTCTACTTCTATCAAGTCTCCCTGGGAAAAGATTTCACTGACAAGGATAGATATGGTTCCAAAGAAATTCGAAAGACTCTCCCTTGCTGCAAGGGCAACGGCAAAACCGCCGATACCAAGTCCGGAGAGTACGGCGGTAAGGTTGACACCTGCAAAGTGCATCACAAAAAGAAAACCGATAATGATCACGATAAAATTGACAATTTTAATCGTAATATTGAAAAGCTCGCTTTTGACTTTTTTTTGTGACTGGTCGATATGCTCAAGTTTTACCCTTGCAACACTGTTCAGTGTACGGAAAATAATATAGGTAATAATGATGGAGTAGCATATGCCAAAAACTCTGGCACTTGACTCATCGTAACTGAACTCATGGTAAATAAAAAGGATCAACTGCAGATTGATAAGCAGCAATAGCAGCGATATGGGCGTACGAATATCATCGAGCACCTCTTTTGCATAGGAACCTACCACACGCATACGTAGCAACAATTTCTCTACTACTCCGATGAGTACTTTACGGACAAATGCAATTACCAGCGTAATACACAGCATCAGCAGCAGTTTTGTCACACTCAATCCGTACGGCAGCAGCATTTTGTTGAGATGCCTGACTTCCGGAACATCTTCTATGTAGAGTGCCGGTTTGAGAATATGCAGTTTTGCATACTTGTTTCTTCGGTAGAGCTTTCTGGTGTTGTCTGAAAAATAGCGCAATATATCACTGTTGATCTCCAGCAGCGCAAAAAACTCACGAATATTCTGCTGAACCTGCTTTGTCAAGCGGTTTTTGGGCTTTTGCTTCAATATCTCTTCATACTCATGATGCCTGTCATCCAGTTTGCCGATCTCCTGCCATCCCTGTGCAAAAATATCGTGCATCTGCTTTTCGAACGATGCGATGTCGTCATCATCCAGTGCTTTGAAGATACGGCGTACCATTCTGTTCTGAAG
>WGDG01000098.1 GCA_015493425.1 Sulfurovum sp. | reverse complement strand
TCGCAGCCTGCTTCCAGCCTCCCCTTCTTGTCAAGGTGCAGCCTTTGTGCAGGCAGTTCCGTCACGCTTCTGACAGCCTGAGGCAGTGTCATAGAGGTATGTTTTACCATGTTGCGCACCGCTTCATTCATCTTCAGCACACTGCCTGCAAGCGTACCGTCAGGAAGCCTCGCCTCACCGTCTGCTACCCGCACCTGCTGACCGCCAAGGTCATAGAACCCGTTTTTCATACACCCCGCACGCATCGCATCGGTAATGAGTATGAGATTCTCCCGCTTCTGCTTCCATACCATACGCAGCATGGCCGGATGCAGGTGCACCAGGTCGGCGATGATGTCACAGCTGATGCGGTCATCATCAAAGACTGCCCCCACAATGCCGGGTGCACGGTGTTTTAACGGCGGCATCGCATTAAAAAGATGGGTAGCATGCCGTACACCCCAATCAAATCCTGCTTTGGCTTCATCATAGCCGGCATCGGAGTGTCCGATACTGAGCAGTACGTTTGGATAGTTCTGCTTGATCTCACGAATGAATGTCTCTGCCCCTTCCATTTCGGGCGCAAGGGTAATCATCTTGACCAGATCCATATGCTTGTCAATAGAGGCAAGATGCGGTCTTTGAACAAACTTGGCATCCTGTGCCCCCTGCCTGACAGGGTTGATAAAAGGCCCCTCGAGATGTACACCCAAAACCTGTGCACCGCTTACTTTCTTTCTGTGGCTGCGTACCGTATCGATCGCTGCATCGATCTTCTCCTGTGCCATTGTCATCGTTGTGGCAAGAAATGAAGTGGTACCTGTTTCTACCAGTGTCCGGGAGATCGTCTCAAGTGCCTCTGGTGTGGCATCCATAACATCCGCACCGCCGCTGCCATGAATATGGATGTCAATGAAACCTGCTGAAACATACGCCCCTTTGGCATCGATTACTTCACAGTTTGACGTGTTGACATCGGTGTCAACAACATGAATGATGTTGTCAAAGAGAATCGTCATATTCTCCTGTATGACACCATCTGAGATCACACTCGCATTAATCAGCGCTTTGATCATCCACCTCCGCTTTGGCAAGATGCTCTTTGAGTACCCTTTTAAGCACTTTTCCCGTTGCATTTTTCGGAAGCTCTTCAATAACATGAATCTGTTTTGGCAGCTTGAAGTTGGCAAGCTGGCTGCGAAGGTGTGACTTCAAACCTGTCTCATCAAGTGCTTCCACATCTTCTTCGAGTTCCACATAGGCAATAGGAATCTCTCCGCTTTTTTCATCCACAACACCAACCACAGCCGAAGCTTTTACATGGGGATGGCTGTCAATGGCATCTTCAATTTCTCTTGGATAAATGTTGATGCCTTTTGAGATAATAAGGTCTTTTTTACGGTCTACAATAAATAAAAATCCATCTTCATCCATATATCCCATATCCCCTGTCAACAGCCAGCCGTTGACAATCGTCTCTGCTGTCGCTTCAGGGCGTTTCCAGTACCCCTGCATCACATTCTCACCCCTGACGATGATGTCGCCGATCTCTCCATGGGGCAGTTCATTCATATTCTCATCGACGATCTTCATTTCGTACCCGGGCAGTGCCGTTCCTACCGAACCGGCTTTCTGTTTTTCAAAAGTGTTGATGCAGACTGCCGGACTCGCTTCACTCAGCCCGTACCCCTCAAGCAGCGTAGCACGCTTGAACTTCTGTGCCATCGCATCAAGCGTCTTTGGCTGCAGCGGCGCCGCACCGGAGATAAACGCACGGATACGGTTGAACCACATAAAGTACCACGGCAGTTTTGCACGGGCGAGGGCATTATAGACATCCGGTACTCCAAAAAAGATCGTTACCCGTTTCATCAGTGTTTGTTTAAAGATGTTGCTGAAGGGCTGGATCGATTTGATGATAACGATACTTGCCCCTACATACAGAGGAAGAATCACACCGATCGAGAATGTAAATGAGTGGAACATAGGTAAAAACACAATAACACGGTCTCTGTGTGTTACACGGATTGTCTGACGTCCGGAGTCGGCATTGGAGAGGATGTTTCGGTTGCTCAGCATTGCACCTTTGGGCTTGCCTGTCGTTCCGGAAGTGTAGATGAGTACAGCCGTATCGTCCAGTTTTCCCTCTTTGTAGGGAACGTCAGCATCCTGTCCCCATACATCATCGAAACGAAGATCATTCCCGCCTATATTCACCGCATCACCTTCCCAAATGATACTGCTGCATATCTCCAGTGCACTCGAAGCATTCACCACTTTGGCATGTATTGCCGAGGCGATCAGTATCGAAGCCCCGCTGTCTTCAAGAATATAGCTGAGTTCATCAGCTTTGAGAAACGTATTAATGGGGACAAGTATCGCACCAAGCTTCGAAACAGCAAAAATGGCGTACACAAATTCGGGGGAGTTGCGTAAAAAGAGCGCGACTCTGTCACCTCGCTTTAGTCCTTTTTTCGCAAGCACCCCTGCAAGTGCATCGGCCTTTTGCAGGATGTCACGGTAGCGAATCTTCGTTTCATCGACAAAGAGCGCTGTTTTGCCACCACGCTTTTTAGCCTGCTGCTGCGCGATCTCGTAAAGGGTATTGAACGGATACTCCATCTTAGAACTCGTAGGAGAGCCCCAGCGTCGTCAGGTAGGCACCGCCTCCGCTGAAACTGGCACCGTTTGCATTGATGACCGGGTTGTCCGAAACACCTTTGGCAATTGACCGTGCCTCTTTTGCATCATACAGAAATGCCGCACCCCAGGAGAGATTTTCTGTCTGCTGATATCTGAAGCCCATAGAAAAAACTTTCGCATCGCTGTCAGGCAGTTCAAAACTGAGTGTTTCATCCGGAATAGGTGTCTCGTCAATCGCAAACCCCATCATGACTGTAATCTTGTCCATCACCATTGTCGCACCGATTTTATATGTATTGGTATCTTTCCAGTGTTTTGGAATAGGGTTGTCAAATGCCTGTTTCAAAATTGGGTTTGTCACCGGTTGACTGTATTGAAAGTCAAGCTGCTTATAGGTTGACCAGAAGGTTCTCTCATAGCCAAACTCCAGGGTAAAGGTCTTGTCCCATGTTTTGGAAACGGCAATATTGAGTGCCGCAGGCAGCGGTACGGTCACGCTTGCATCATACTGGGTACCGATGCTCCCGAGATACAGATTGGCCTGACCTTCTTCTTCAAGGTCGATATTCGAACGGTAGGTCACCCCTACATTGATATCTTCTGTGGGACGGTAGGTCAATGCAAGGTTGTAACCGAATTCAAATGTATCACCTTTCATATCCCGTGCAACCGGATAGGGCGTGCCATCCCGTCCGTCACTTTTGACAACACCACTGCTGTAAACGACCCGTAAACCGCCACCTATGGCGAACTGGTCGTTGATCTTATAGGAAAATACCGGATTAAGCTCGACATTCTCAAGGGTAAACTCCTGTGCGAAAAGCTTGCCGGGCTGCTCATCCCATCGCTTCGAAAGGCCTCCGGGGACAACAACACTGACCCCCCATCTAAAATCACCCATAGGGGCAGCAACATAGTGAAGCGAGGGGATAACGATATTTTCCTCTTTGGTCTTCGCAATATTATAATACTCGATAGAGGGGAGATTGATGAGCGTTAGCGCACCGTCAAGATATTGTTTCTCTCCCATAAATGCCATGTTGGCAGGGTTGAAGTAGGCAGTATCCGCCTGTGTCGTATGCGCCACATAGGCTGCACTCAGTGCCATGGAATTGACCGACTGTTCCGGAAGCTTATATGCCGCCGCACTCAAAATACTAATCGCAGCACCCGAAAGTAATACAATTTTTTTCATCATCATCTCCTAATATCCTATTGTAGCTTTACGTACATCTGCAAAAATCTTAGACACTACTCCGTACGCCGGTGTCGCACAATCTGCATGCCCCAGACGCAAAGAAGTATTGGCATCCCCTGTAATGGCCACTTCAACCGGAATTACACCAATATCTGCTGCGCCAAAATTGTCACGCATGACAGACGCTGTTCCTGTTGACATGGCAAAAGGAATCACATCATCCCCCATACACTGTACCAATCTGGTAGGTGTTTGCGGTCCCCAGTAAGCTGTACTGTTTAACTGTAATGTCTGTGTAAACCAGTAGGTATTGTCAAGCGCAGTCAAACGGCTGATGGCATCTGATGTAAAGAGATCTGCCGTTACATGTGTCAACTGCGCATCGATTTCGGGTCTTGTCTTGCTGCCGTCAAACAGTCCGGGCAATGCCGAGGCATACGGTTCTTTCACAAGCGTATTGACATTGACCCCGTATCTTACAGCAAAAGCGTATGCCACGTCGGCAATAAAAGAAGGAACGGGAAGGGTATTGGCTGCAAGCACCCCCTGCCCCATACGGTCAAGCATATAAGGTCCGGCCATCGGTGCTGCAAAGGCAACCGGGGCTCCCTCATTTTCCAAAGCCTGCAGCGCAGCCATCGCCACATGGCCGCCTTCACTGTAACCGGTCACAAAAAGCTGACCGTTAAGCGGAATACCGTTGTTTTCGGCAAACGCACGCGCTGCATT
>WGDG01000097.1 GCA_015493425.1 Sulfurovum sp. | reverse complement strand
TGTGTATAAGAGACAGGCCTTATCATGTGTATTTGCAAGCTGGCGTATCAGTTCTTTTTTGAGATAGGCATTCGGCACATTGATCCACGCTTCGGCACGTGTTTTCAGATAATGCAATAGTGTTTCGTATCGCGCCTTATCCTTTTTGGAGAGATACTCCCGTTTAAGTGCGGTAAATTGCGCTTTATCCACCTCCAAGCCGTCATAATCTACATAAAAGATTCCTCTTTTGTAGGCTTCGGCAGTGAGTTTGAGCAGATGGTTGAAGCTGTAATAGCGTTTGGGCGGGGTTTCGCCGGTATCGTAATAGTCATACGTATAGATCCCCTCTTTGTTGACGCTGTACGCCAAACCGCTATATCCATACGCTTGCACAAATACCCGATACTCTGTCGTGAAATTCTCATCTTCATCCTCACGCATCATCTCGATATAGTCGTCGTAGCGGCGTTTTACCTCTTTGAACGATAACAGATCGTCTTGGGGTGAGAACTGCTCAATACCGTTGTGCCATGCATAGATTTGCTGCAACGCTTCGGGAATGCCGGAGAGATTCGCCTCTTCGCTTGCCCCCAAAGGCTTGCCTACGGTTCGGTTGATTCTCTTGTCATAAAGATACTTCTCTATCGTCACCATAGAGGCTTGCAGGGTATCGTTCTCGTCTGGTTTCTCTGTCAGCCCTTTGAGCGCATCTGTCTTCGCATAGAAGTCATCCAACATCTTCCGTGCCGCCTTGGGAAGCTTGTCATACTCGGAGGTATACTCGGGAAGCAAACGATCGGGCATGACCACTGCCAAAGGTGCGGCAAACAGCAGCAGATAAAATGCCAATGCCAATACCGTAAACCACCTACTCGGTTTGGAAGTTTGGAGGATATAGACGATCTGTTTGGCGATATTTGCCTTGGTACTTAGCGGCTCATGTTTGAGTGCTTCGTCGTTGACAATCTCTTCTATGACGATATCTTTATCGAGACTATCGCGGTCATATTTGTCATAAAGTCGGCTCATAAAGCGCGAGACACGCCGACTCTGCTTCACCCCGAGTGCCACGATCACCACAAAGATAAGCAAAACAGGGTCTTGCAGCCATATCGTCGCAACGGTCAGTATCGCCAGCCCCGCCATATAGAAGTAAAACTGCCCTTTGGGATAACGCTGAAGCAGCAGTAACTGCAAGATGTGACCACCGTCGAGCGGATAGACAGGAAGCAGATTGATATAGTTGATCGCAAGGCTCATCAGTGCAAACATAAAAAGAGGCGATTGCTCCGATACGATGTTTTGATGATACAACAACAGCCAAACCATCAATCCCGCACCGACGACGATGCCCGGAAGCGGTCCTGCTAAAAAGACGATATACTCCTGCCATGCTTTTCTATGCGCCTTGTTGCCCATCGCCACGGCACCGAAAGGCACAAAGAGGATATGGGTATCGGTGTAGCCGAAAAGGCGCATTGCCAAAAAGTGACCCAGCTCATGGATGAGCAGCACCGCAACCAAAATACCGATATCCGCCAAGGAGAATCCAAGCAATGCAAAAAGTACCGTAAAGGCAACCGCGGAGATACCAAACCACAAAAGCCGATTGCTTTTGCCGCGCGGTTTGTCCATCTCCTCGAGCTGTGTCTTGAGTGCATAAGCTTCCCCCTCGTGTGTCATTGCAGTGTCCGCTTTGCGTTCTCTTAGCTGTTTGGCATATACTCTTTGTCCTCTGGCGGCTTCCCTGGCAAATTTCCAACTCGCCAAAGAGAAGCGAAACCGATACCCCGCGCCGTCTGCTTTGACGATACCCGCCTCTTCCAGACTTTTGACAAACGCCCGCTCCTCTTCGGCTAAAATCGAGTCGATACGCTCTTTGTCTATCGGCTCGTGTACGATCTGTGCGTCTATATTTTTCATCATTTCGAGATGCGCTTGATAGACCGCTTCGTTGTCTGTCAAATAGTGATCGTACAGCATGACATTTTCAGGTACGACCTGCATAAAATGTTTCATGCCGTTTACCGTCACCAGCTGCGTACCGTCACGATAATATGTCTTGTAGCTGATCGTCACAGGTTCAAGCGCGCCTCTGTGCGGGTGTGTCCTGACAAAGGCGTGCACCCCTTCAACATCATTGTAGTAGTAGGCGATATGGTATGTTTGGGTATTGCCGACGATCGTACTGTGGTGCTTTACCATCGTAATATATCGAAACCCTTTTTCAAGCAAATACGCTTCCGAGGATTTTATCATCTCCAAAAGAGACGGCTCTACCTCCTCCCTGTCCACCTCTTGAAAATCCGCATAGCGAAACGAGTAGTACAGCAGTGTCAAAAACTGCAAGAGCGGCATCCCAAAGATAAACAGTATCGCGACCGCAATGATGCCAAGAGTATGTTCAAGCGTCATTTTTTTCCTTCACTTCTATTGAAACAGCGTCAGCACAAAGAGTATCTTTTCCATAGGCTTCGGAAACAGAAAACCAAGCACGGCAAACAACACCGCACCGCCCATTGCAAACTGCTTTATCTCCTCAAATGTCAAACCGCCCACAACAACGAGTACGACAATTGGCACTACAAAGGCACCGATCAATGCAGAAACGATCGCTGCGGTCAGTCTATAATAGATGGACAGTTTCTTTTTCTCTACCATATCTTTTACTACGGCGCAATCCCCTGCCGTGTCTCATAACGCACTTCAATATTCGGGTTTAGAATTGCATCAAAGTTGTGCGTCTCCTTGCCGTTTAGATAGTAGTGCTCCAAAACAACAGTCGCCACCTCACCGCTTGGCACACTGTTGAGGTAGTTTATAAGCTCGCGAATAGTCACCTTCATCTTTCGGTTTCCCTCTTCACCAAAGCCATAGATTTTTTCACCACCTTCAAGCCCGAGACGTACATTCGCAGGCCCTCCCGGAAGTGCATATCTTATCCAGCAGTGCATATCTTCTTTTTTGTCTCCGGGATGGTAGTAGCCGTTACAGGTATATTTCCAGCGGTATTTACTCCACTCTTTTGCTGCCTTGTCATACTTGTATGGGTACCCGTCTTTGTTCAGCCAATACCCGTCAAACGCATAAGCATAATATTTCCCTTCTTTTTGCAAACGTTTTTGCTTATCGAAATGAAATGCCATCTGTGCATTAAAACGCAATGTCTGTGCCATAGTTGCAATATCAAGCTTCCACTTTCCCTCTTCTTTTTTAAAGAAATAGGGTGCACACTTACGATATTTGTCATAAGGGCGTGCCGCAAGTACAGCATGTTCATCTTTTGTATCGTAGAGTGTTTCATAGTGTGCTTTACAGGGGGCAACATTGTGTATTTCATGGTCCTGGTTGATATCCGTTACTGTCCATTTTCTGAAAAAGGCTTTGGTAGCATCGGTATAAATATCAAGATTGGGGTTTTTGTTGTGTGCTTTAAGTACGTTAAGGTAGCGTTCAAAAACCTCCATTGGTGTATCGGCAGCATTGGCGGCAACCTGGGCACCTTTTTTGGCATCAGGATCAGCAATGCCGATATGTGCCTTTGTCTTTGCACCACCGCCTATCGACTTGCTCGCCATCGGCGGTACAAACTCCTTGCCCGCTGCCGCTTCGGTAGCACGGTCATGTACCAGTTCCGTCGCCATATATACCCCATCGGCGATCTTGTAATCTCTAAAGTACGGTACAAATCCTTTACGCTCGATATAGGAGACAAACGCATCGGTAAAAACCGGTTCCAGTGCCTGCGATACCTCCAATCGTACCTTGTCTTGAAGCGTATTGATCACCAAAAGCAACGCTTTACCGCTCTTGCTTCGGCTCTCCTGCTGCAGTTTGGCAAACTGCTTGTTGGCAAAAGTATCAATATCTTCTTCACCTGCAGTTGTTATCACGCGAAAATCAATATCGTAATCTTTCAGCAATCCCTCGTTGTACTCGCGGTACATCTTCATCAGCTTTGGATTGTCAAGCAGTACATAGGCATCGTCAATGATCACATTTTTCTGTGTTGCAGCTTTTTCCTGCAATGTCTGTTCCTTCTTCTCACAGCCGGTTGCGAATAACAATACCGCGATCAATACAGTATATAGATAAAACCGTCTCATTATATCTCCAGTTTAAATTTTTGGTGAGCGTCGTTGTCCGCTTTGAAATAGGCTTTGGGTTTAAACCCACCCAGTGCTGCCATCATATTGGCAGGAATATGACGCAAATAGGCGTTATAATCACCCACCGCTTCATTGAACTGCATACGCGTAATATTGATACGGTTCTCCGCTCCCTCAATCTGCGACTGCAACTGTAAAAACTGTTCCGAAGAGCGAAGCTCCGGATAATTTTCGGCTACGGCAAAAAGTTTTGCGGTAGCAACATCCAATTGTTTTTGGACTGCGGCCATTTTTGCCACCTTTGTCCTGTCATTTTGAGACTCTTCAAGCATCTTGCCCGCCTCGGCTCTCAATGCGGCAATCTGAGTATAAACCTCTTTTTCATGTGCCGCATAGCGTTTGACAACCTTGACAAGATTAGGCAGCAGATCCACTTTGCGTTGTATATTGCTCTCCACCTGTGACCATGCTGTTTTCACCTGTTCTTCTTTCGTGACGATACTGTTATAACTCAACGCAAACCATCCGACAATCACCAAAAAGAGTGCGCCCAAAAAGAGCAGTATATACCCTGTAAGACTTTTTTTCGTTTCCATATTCTATCCTCCTATTCACACGTAGGCAGTGAACCTGCCAGCGTAGCCAATGTGTAAGGGAACTTTTCCCTTTCATAACGGCAGACCGCCTTAAGCGCCGCATACTGTTCCTGCAGTTCACCAAGCGACGCTTCCGTCTCTTCCAGTATGTACATTGCTTCGGTTTTGTCTGTTCGCCCAAGAAACACCGGAGTATTTTCCTGATGGCTCCCTTCTGCCAATATCTTTTCGACAGTGTCTGCAAGCCTCTCTTTGCGTACCTCAAGATCGGCAATCATCTCACCCAGCGCCTGCATCTGCTCCTGATGTTTCCAGATACGGTTATAGTAGCGGTGGACAAGCAGGTATAAAAGAAGGAAACCACCTACACCTGCTGCAAGCAGTAAAAAACTGAATGTACTGCCTGCACCAACCCCTGCACGTGTATTGTTCAGTGTTTGTGCCACATCTTCCACCGCGCCTGAAGAACCTGTTGTACCAAGCTGTATGCCAATATAGAGCAGTATCATCCCAATCAGCACTACTCCGGCAATTTCCAGAGAAAAAGCACGCTGCTTCGGCAAAGAAACAACACGTTTTTGCACGCTCTTTTTCAACTGCTTCGCCTCTTTGTCATCAAGTATTCCCTTTGCTTGCAGTGCAGCAATACGTGCTTCATAATTCACCGTTGATCTCCCGTATCATTCGAATGCCCTCTTTGGCATTGATCTTTCCCGCTTCTATCTCGGAAAATATCTGTTCCATATACACCTCATCCTCTTTCTGTTTTTCCTTCAGTGATGCCGAAAGTTCAGCGAGACGCTTTTTGAGTGTAGGATAGCTTATTTCAAGCGCGGCAGCCATCTCTTTGAGACTTCCGCCATGGAGTATCAGCGCCTCGGACAGCTTCCGCTCTTCTGCCGTAAGCCTTGCCAAACGCGGAAAATAGAATTTTCCGCCATACTCTGTCTGACAAGCCGGACAGGAGAGGGCAGCAATATGAAGGCTTTCTTCACAGATCGGACAATGTGTCAAGATGCATCCTTTTTAATTATTTTAAAAAATTGTACCTATTTTTTTAATTATTGTCAAATATTAAATTATTTATATTGATTTTAAGTAAATAAAGAGCAGGAAAGACGGCTATGGTCTGCAGTACTTCTCAACAAGATTTTCAATGACCTTGACATCGAGCGGTTTGGTGGCGTAGTCATCCATCCCCTCACTTATGTACTTTTCTCGGTCACCGGCAAGGGCATTGGCAGTCAGTGCGATGATGGGTATGTGGGCAAGATTGTTTTCTTTTTCATATGCCAAAATTTTATGTGTCGCCTCCACACCGCCCATCACAGGCATCTGCACATCCATAAATATCATATCGTAGCGGTTGGCCTTGCGTGCCCCAAGCGCCTCTTCACCGTTGTTGGCAAGCGTAACATTCAGACCGAACTTCTCCAGTACGATACGGATGAGTTTCTGGTTGATAGGGTTGTCTTCGGCAACCAGAATCTCAAGTGGTTTTTCTTCGGCTTTGGGGACTTTAACTGTTTCAGTTTCTACAGCTGCCGTTTCGACTGCACTGCTCTCTTCTTCCGATGTTTCAGACACTGGAGGCTGTTCGGATACTTTGAGGGCAACCGTAAAGTAGAAGGTTGCCCCCTTTCCCTCCTCACTCTCTACAGCAAGTTCTCCTCCCATAGAGCGGACAATCTTCTGTGAAATCGTCAAGCCAAGTCCAGTGCCCCCCGCTTTTCGTGTCGTACTCGCACTCGCCTGAGCATAGGCATCGAAGATCTTACTCTGCTGCTCTTTACTCAGTCCTATACCGGAATCTTTCACGGCAATTTTCAGAACAACTCTGTCCTCTTTATTCTCGACAAACTGTGCGCTTACATCAATGCTTCCACCGGGTTCGGTAAACTTGATGGCATTGCTGACAAGATTGGTAATCACCTGCGACAAACGGGTAGGATCACCCTTGACCTCACTTGGTATCTTCGGATCCATGGTAAGGGTCTGTACGATCTGCTTCTCGTCAAAACGCGGTCTAAAAAGTTCGACGGAAGAGTATATCTTCTTGACCACATCAAAAGGAATGCACTCAAGTTCCATCTTTCCGGAGTTGAGTTTGGATATTTCCAAAATGTCATTGACAATAACGCGCAGGTTGTCCGAACTGTCACGGATGAGTGCGACAAACTCCTTCTGTTCCGCATTGAGCTCCGTACCGTCAAGTACCTCCGTCAGCCCAATAATACCGTTAAGCGGCGTACGAATTTCATGTGACATACTTGCCAGAAAAAGCTCTGTCATTTTTTTGTCATATTCAAGCTTTTCAGCCTTCTCTGAAGCTGCCTTGAACTTCTTCTCAAGCAGACGGTAGGCTTCACTGCCTTCATCAAGCGGTTTCTCAATCACTTCAACAACAGTGTGATGTTTCTTCTTCCCAAAAAGTGCAACAAATGGTACCGTAATCAAAAATACAGCAACTCCCAGTACACCCGACTCAAGCCAGGTCAGTGAAAAGTAAGTGTGAGCGGCAGCTGCAATCAACAGTGCCAAAGAAGACAGAACAATTATTTTTTTGAACATGTGTGTTTCCCCTCCCTGGTACTTCGTACCTTATTGGGATAATTCTACCCAAAAAAAAGTTTTTTTACAAAAAATATTTTCACATCATAGTAAAACGTTATACAACAAGCTTCAACACCGACACATACTGCTCCGGCACTTCAAACGCTTTCCCCTCCAGATAGGTTGCCGCAACAGTGTTGATCCAGGCACGTGACGTATGGATACCATAGATTTTAAGATAGTGTTTTCCATCCGATTCGGTCAGTTCATAACGTTCTACTTCCACTCTAAGCGGCTCCTTCTCACCTTCGAGCATCACCTCCATCATCACTTTTTTACTTTTTGAATCAAGTTCCAGTTTTAGCATCTTCCCATACTCCTTCATATATCTGTTCAATGCCGCTTTCACACTCTTGGAAAGTGCTGCATCTTTCATTTTGCCAAACATCTTACGTCCTTTTAAGTATTTATCGGCAGAGCCTGGTAAAGTGCCGAGATCATCTCTTCACCATACTTCCGCTCCAATCGCTTGACAATGAAATGTCCTTCAGCCATCTGCTGAAAGTGATCGATAAAAAGCACATTGATTGCTGCACCTCCGGCAGCACCCACCAGTGGTACTGCCTGTGCCGCAACCTTTTCTGAGACAACTATACCAAAACGAGATGCAATCGTGTTGATGAACCGGATTAGTACAGGCATCTGCCCTCTTTGCAGTGCATCCTGAATTGCCCTGGTACTCATTTTCGAAACACTCTGAAGTGCGGTTCGCATCTCGTACGCAAGTGTCGCACGTGCTGCAAAATAGGCACTTTCGCTTGCATCGTCTTCACTGTTTTTCGTACTTCCCAGCGAAAAGACCTCCAGACAGGCAAGCCGAGTCTGCATCTGGCTCAGGTCATGTCCCTGTGAACGTGCTACATCGGCAATGCTTCGAAGCATGATCGTTGTCGATATGGGAAGTTCCACCGCCAAAGCCGCCATACCGAAAAAACCACCTACTGCACCACTGCCGCCAACAAGCAGTTTGTGCTGCAGGTTGGCAGACATATCGCTCTGCGCTGCCTCATCGAGACTGCCTATGGCGATATCGAGCGCCTTGCCAAGCGCTTTGGAGGTTGCACGGTTGATAGTTTCGGAGTCTATCTTGTCAATGGCAAACTCAATGGGTTTTCCGATGTATCCGGCGATTTTCATGGCAAAACCCGGGTTTTCCAGTATCGCTTTTGCACGCTTGAGGTCGGCAAGCTCCTCGGTCGTCAATTTATTCTCACTGTAAGGGCATGGCACTTGCATCTTCACTCTCTCAGTTTCGGACAATACGCATCATCTTGTCACCGCCCTTTTGGAACTCATACCCACTCTTTTCAATGGTGACGCTGTATCCTTCGGATTCAAAATGCTTCTGCACAGGCTCAACGTGTGGCGAGGGTTCATTCTTCAGTGTCAGCAGCGGGAAGATACGCACCTCATCGGCCACCCTCAGCATTTCATCAATGGCCGCTTTATGAAACCTTTCGTCAAGATGGTCGCTGTAGAGAAAAAGCAGGTGTGAACTAAGCGCCAGATCGAAACTGCCATCTTTAAAAGGAAGGTCAGGCAGCTCCGCAGCGATGTAGCGCCCCTCTTCCAGACCGTCCTCGTAATCCATCAAAAACTCCATCATAGCCTCAATCCGCATATGTTCAAGTGACTCCACATCTGGGATGTTCTTCCAGACAAAACTGTCGGCATTGGCTTTTACCTGCGCCATGACATCCTCAGCCACCTCGTCGATGCGCTGCATGATTTCCTTTTTGCTGTAGGCATAGAGCGGATCAATAGAGACCACCTCTCCATCGTCATAATCCACTTCGGTATTGAAGCTGCTCGGTCCGTCACCACAGCCGAGAATACGTTTGCTTGTCACATCCTTCTTGGTCAGATTGAACATCTCCATATACTCTTTCTTGCTGCGTCCCCAGGGGATGATGTTTTCAAGTGTCATCATTATCTGCCTTTCATTTTTAATTCAAAATCAGTCTCCCAGAACAATCATCTTTATTGTTTGGTCTATGAATCAATAGCATATAGTATCAAATCTAATATTGAAATGCTTTAACCTCTTTTGGGTTATCCTTTCACAGACAGCATAAAAAGGAGCTCCAATGCTTAAAAACAAATTCACTGAAGCGATGCACTTCAGACACGCCTGTAAACTTTTCGATGACACTAAAAAGATCCCAGAAGAAAAACTGCGCTACATTCTTGAGGCGGGACGCACCTCCCCTTCCTCTTTCGGGATGGAACCGTGGAAGTTTCTGGTCGTAAGCAACGATGCGCTCAAAGAAAAGCTCAGACCACTGTGCTGGAATCAGCCGCAGATTACCACCTGTTCGCATCTGGTTATCATATTGGCAGCCATCGAGAGTGTCAGACCCCAAAGCGGCATTCCCCAAAAACGCTTTGAGAGACGACCGCTGCCGCCTGAAAAGATAGACGCTTACATCGATCTCTACAGCAACTTTCTTGCCGACACACTCTCAACTGATGAAAAGACCTACTGCTGGACCGCAAGGCAGACTTACATCGCACTGGCCAACATGATGACTGCTGCTGCGTACGAAAAGATAGACTCATGCCCCATCGAAGGATTTGAAAAGGAGAAGGTAGAAGCCCTGCTTGAGATCGATACTTCACAGTATCAGGTAGCCGTAATGGCAGCATTTGGCTACCGTGTCAACCCGCAAAGTGAACAGTTACGGCTGCCGTTTGAAGAGGTGGTAGAGTTCATCGACTGATCTGGAGCATCTCGTCTGCTCCCTTTTGGCACGCATACTCACACTTTTCGTCCCCACGGAACGGTGTTTTCCAGTTTCATTGGTCTTTCCTTTATACTTTCAAATTATCATAACAGTTTTTACCCATCATTTTAAACCTCTACCTTATACTCAAGTGCAATCTCATCTGCGCACATCCCGCGAAACCCAAAACAGTGTGCCGGTGCTTCGGTAATGACGATCTCCACATCGTTTGGAGCGATGCTTAGTTGGCTTTCTATTTGCGTGAAGAGCATCTTTATGAGATTTTTCTTTGTCTCTTTGCTGCGTCCCTCCAGCATCATAACTTCAATGATCGTATACGCGTCACTGCGATCTTTAGGAAAGTAAAAATCCTCCCTTTTCATAGGAAAAAATCGGTGAAAACGCTTCTCTTTTGGAAACTTGAGTGTTTCAACCACGCATGCGTGTATCACATCAGAAAGTGTTGGTTTGATGGTATCAAGATGGGTACTCAGCCCATATATTTTTATCTGTGCCATAACGCTAATTATCCTTTATAGATTTTCAAGTATCGTAAAATGCTGCGTCTACACAGCATCACATCAAAACAGAAATAGTGATAGTAAGATATCAGCTAAGAAAAGAACGGCAGGCTAACGCCACTGCCAAAGGAGCATTGTAGTAGTGTAGAAAGAGAAAAAAGTTTTCATGGTCTGCTCCTTGTGAAAGTTGTGGAAGTATAGTACACCTATACTGAATATGCCATAAACCACACTTTGGCAAAAACCCGTACCGCCTCGTCGATCTCTTCGAGCCTAAAACCGCCAAATCCCATACGCAACGCTTCAAATACCGTACCGCTGCGCTCTTTGGCAAGATAGATCGCTATACCTTCTTGCTCCGCCAGTGTTTGCAGCTTTTGCCAGTCAAACGCCTCTTTTGTCGGCACGATCAGCAAGGAGAGTCCTCCGCCCTCGGCAATGATCTTGCAACTGTCGCCAAGATGGGTGCAAAGTGCCTCTTTCATGGCGTTGTGCTTCTTTTTGTTGAGTGTTCGCATGCGCCGCAGGTGTCTCTCCCAGTGCCCCTCCCTCATAAAGGCTGCGAGAATGAGCTGCGTAGTGATGCTAACACCGGCAAAGTGGCTGTCGTAACTCTCTTTGTAAAGCATGTGTATCCACTCGGGCACAACCATATACCCTACACGCACGGCAGGCGACAAGGATTTGGCAAAGGTACCTAGATAGACTACACACTCACCATCATCCAATCCCTGCAGCGACGGAATGGGGCGGGTGTAGTATGCCAGTTCGCTGTCATAGTCATCTTCGATAATCACCCCGCCGATACGTTGCATATGGGCGATGAGTTGTTGTCTGCGTGCGATAGGCATGGCGATACCTGTGGGATATTGGTGCGATGGGGTGATGTAGACGATGTGCGCCCCTGTCTTTTTAAGTGTTTCTATCTTTAGCCCCTGTGCATCGACATCTACAGGGTGAATGGTGTACCCGTAAGCATCAAAGATTTTTCGGGCGATATGATAGCCGGGCATCTCCTGTGCAAAGTCGCTGTAACGCCCTTTGAGCAGTTTGGCGATAAGCTCCATAGCGCCGATAAACCCGTTGGTAATGATAATATGCCCCGCACTACAAGCCACCCCGCGTGAACTACGCAGATAAGAAGCTATCTCTTCTCTAAGCACAAGTTCTCCCTGCCCATCGGGATACGCACCGAAATCAAGCTCCTCTGTCACCACTTTGTTATAAAGACGCTTCCAAGTCTTCAGTGGAAAATCCTCTTTGTGCAACTGCGCAGGGAAAAAATCATATCGATAGGTTTTTGGTACAGTATTTTCAGCATACTCAACTACGCTTTCATTACGAAAATTGTCAAAAAAGAGCTCGCTCACATAGTACCCACTCTTGGCACGACTCTCCACATACCCTTCGGCATAGAGCTGTGCATAGGCTGACTCAACAGTATTTTTACTCAGGTTGTAAAGGGTTGCCACCTTGCGGATGGAGGGAAGCTTGTCACCTACATTGTAGTTGACAATAATATCCTCTTTGATGGCTTTGTAGAGTTGTATATGCAGAGGCGTTTTACTTTTGGCATCAATAATATACACTATCTGTCCTCCTATTTTTGAAATATTTTGTATCTTTACATGGGTACACATATGGCATATAATAGCGCAAAAAATCATAAGGCATCCCATGAACCCATACTTTAAGATCACCGATAAAACTCTCATCTATGAAGTGTTAGACAACGCCGAGTACGGCACTTTGGCACTGAGCATCGACGATATGCCCTACGCCGTACCGGTCAATTTCGTACGCATCGACGACGCACTCTATTTTCACGGTGCACTCAAAAACAAAAAGATGAAAATTCTTGCACAAAACCCCACCGTCTCCTTCTCAGTTGTAGAGAGCTATGCACTCATCGACTCCAACTTTAGTTCCACCGATGGACTGGCTTGTCCCGCTACGCAGTTTTTCAAATCGGTCAGCATCAACGGTGTAGCATCGGTAGTAGAGGAACGCGACGAGAAAGCCGAAGTCTTTGAAGAGCTGATGCAAAAGCTCCAGCCCAAAGGCGGCTACAAACCCTTTAGCGACAATTCCTACGATACACCCTTCAAAACGACCGCCGTTGTTGAAAATAGCGATACAGGAAATGAGCTGCAAGTTTAAGTTCGGGCAGCATTTGAGTGATGAACGGTTTGAGATGATTCTGAATAATCTACTCAAACGCGGTACGCCTATAGATATAGAGACAGTGAGAATAATGCGCAAACAAAAGTGCTAAAGGCTCTTAAAAAGTCTTGAGCCTTTACTCCTTAACTCCCATCAACCCCTCTGCAAACGGCAAGACAGAAAGTGCTTTGATCTTCTTGCTGACAAGCCCTGCAAGC
>WGDG01000096.1 GCA_015493425.1 Sulfurovum sp. | reverse complement strand
TACCAAAACGATGAAGAACTCGAAGCGGCAAAACGTGCCATAGAGCGTGCACAGGCCAACTACGCCGACCCCATCGTTACCACACTCGAACCACTGAAGAACTACTACCCTGCAGAAGCCTACCATCAGGACTACTACCGCCAAAACCCCATGCAGGGCTACTGCAACGCTGTCATCCCGCCAAAGATCGCGAAGCTGATGGAGAAGTTTGGGGACAAAGTAGCAGAGTAGCTACCTGTCACCCAGTGGATTATCGCTCCGCTTTTTTGCTTTTTTCTCCTGTTCCTCATCGATATGCGGCTGACTGAACTCTACCTTTCCGTAGATGATGCATCCTCTACACCCTGGGTCACAGGGGTGGTTGAGTTTCATACACCAATCTTTAATGTCACCGTTCTTGCCAAGAAACTGACATCCCCATCCGCTTGCCATACCATAACTCCTTGCTCATTTTCTCAAGCGGTGCGTGAATACGCACCCTACATGATGGTCTGTTGTCTTAATACCGGATTTCAAATCCGTCTGTTTCCATCTCGATACCATCGACAATCTCGTAATCGATCTTCTCAACCTCACTCATTGGCGAACCCTCCTCGAGAATTTTCAGCACCTTCGGAAGATCATTCTCCTCATCGACAATGAAAACGACTGTCTCTACCGTACCGTCATCGAGGTTGCGCACATAGCCGTTAAACCCCTCCCGCATCAGTGCCTGCGAAACAAACTTTCGATAAAAAACATGCTGTACACGCCCGTGTGAGATAAACCTGTACCATTCCATTATGCGTTACACTCCTCTTTAAGCCCCTGAAGAAACTCGATGATACGCATCTGAAAAAGACGTTCCTCTTCATCATCTTCATCAATGCACTCATGCAGCTGCATCAACAGACCAATGTCAATTTTCTGGCAAAAGCGTTTTACCTCTTTAATCTCTTTGGCTACCTGCTGTATCAAATGTTCAAAATCAAGCCCGTTGTCGGTAATGATCTTGGTATGAAACTCCTTTACCATATCGATGAGCAGTTCGGCACGTTCCTGATTTTCCGAATAGATTTCATGCGCCACCTCTTTGAGTTTCTGCTTTTCACACTCACTCATCTCACCGTCAGACGAAACCATCAGGGTCAGCAGTTTGGCACGAAATTCCAGTGAACTGTTGTGGTAAACCAGAAATTCACGGAACATTTTCATGAAACTGCGTTTAAGGGATTTGAACATAGGCTTCCTTGCTTGAAATTAACACTATTTTAACAAAAAAATACTATAGTTTGGTAATTTTTTACCGGAGGAACCATGAACAATATCGACCTGCTTATCATACTCACCACTGCTTTTCTCGGAAGTGTCGGCCACTGCATCGGTATGTGTGGCGGTATTGTCGTTGCCTACAGTTCAAGCAAGATCGATCCGGCTTCTTCATGGAGACGTCAGACACTCTCTCATCTGGCCTACAACTTCGGACGTGTCACGACCTATACCGTTCTGGGTGCGTTTTTCGGGCTCATTGGTCAGGTTATTGCCTTTACCCCCACTACCAAAGGGGTACTGTTTATACTCACCGGCGCACTCATGCTCCTGGCAGGGGTATCCCTGCTTGGGAATCTGCCGTTTCTCAACTCTGCTGAGTTTGCAGTCTCCAAATACGGCTGGTTTCAAAAAGCTTTCAAAACTCTCATTCAAAGCCGTTCCATCCCAAGCTTCTACATGCTCGGTATGCTCAATGGTCTCATTCCCTGCGGGCTTGTCTACTCCTTTGCCATTTTTGCTGCCAGTACCGCAAGCCCTTTGTGGGGAGCAATAGTCATGGCCACTTTCGGGCTGGCGACCATCCCTGCACTCTTTTTTCTCGGTACGGTCACAAAGTTCCTGCAACGCGGCTCACTGCGAGGAACTATGATGAAACTGGCAGCCATGCTTGTCGTACTTTACGGATTCATGACCCTTTACAAAGGCTATAAGTTCATTGCACATCCACAACAAATGCAGCAGATGATAGACAGTATGCATCAAGGAAGTGTCAAAAGCAAGTTAGAGGGTAAATGCGGCGGTACCATGAAATGCGCCCCGGGGAAATGCGGATAGGCAGAAAGTGATTCAAATTTCTAAAGCTAAGTAGCACACTGCCGTGCTTACGCTATACTTCCGGTATGAATTTTCACAAACACTATGCTTACCCCCATACCCCAATCCGTTTCGATTTCAAACAGACTGTTGAACGCTTTTTTGTCGAAGAGATTCCTCTTTACCCTTTTACCGGCAAAGGGAACTATCTTATTCTCAAGCTTAAAAAGCGTGATATGAGCACCCATAAACTGCTGACTGTACTTGCCAAAGCAACCGAACTGAACGAACGTGACATCGGCTATGCCGGCCTCAAAGACAAGAATGCCACAACCATTCAGTACATCTCTATTCCCAAGCAGGCGGAAAAGCTGCTTAACAAAAACCTCACAACCGAACGTGTAGAGATTCTCGAACGTACCTACAACAAGGCTCCCATCAAAATAGGCCACCTTCAAGGCAACCGTTTTGAGATCGTGCTGCACAATGTAGAAAAAAAAGATGCAAAATTTTTC
>WGDG01000095.1 GCA_015493425.1 Sulfurovum sp. | reverse complement strand
GAATATGACAGTGCCCTTGCGCTTAACTATACTGCGGCACATCCGGAAGTAAAAGCGGAAAATAAAAAAGCGCTTCTGGGGAAACACGATCTTGGCGAACCGGTTCAGCCTCTGTTTGTTTTTATTGGAAGGCTTGTGGAGCAAAAAGGGCTCTCGCTCATACGCGGTATGCTGGAGAAGCTTTCCGGGGAGGCGCTGACCTTCATCATGCTGGGAGAGGGAGATGCCGAAACCGAAGCGATGTTCAGGAAACTTTCAAAGCGTTACCCGCACTTTCATTACATTCAAGGGTATGACGAAGCTTTGTCGCACCAACTCTATGCCGCTGCCGATTTTCTCTTGATGCCCTCACGTTTCGAGCCCTGCGGACTCAACCAGATGATTGCGGCAAGATACGGTGCAATTCCCATTGTACACAGTACCGGCGGATTGAAAGACAGTGTCTTCGAGGCACACAAACAATGCATCGAAGGTATAGTCTTTGAAGACTACAGTGTGCAGGCATTGCTTCATGCTATATACAGAGCACTGCACCGTTACGCCGACAGGGCAGCCTTCCTGCAAACGGCACAGTTTGACATGCAGTGTGATGTCTCTTTCGATAAAAGTGCCAAAGCCTACGCTGCACTCTACAGGAAGCTGCTATGAGCAAACTTGCCATCGATATAGGCGGCACGTGGCTGCGAAGCGAACTCATTGCAGAGAGGAAAGAACCTGTGCAGGAGAAAATACCCAGCCATTCTGTTTCGCTTGAAGCCTATGTTGAATCGATGCTCCAGACCCACACTGACATTTCCGAAGTGGCCATCTCTTTTGCGGGGCAGGTTGACGACGGCACCATTGTTTCTGCCCCGAATATTGCGGTAAAAGAGTACAATATTAAAAAATATATTGAATCGAAATATCCGGTGACATTAAAAATAGACAATGACCTCAATTGTGCACTTCTGGCCGAACGTACCCGGACAAAAACAGCGTTTATCGCACTGCTTTCCATCGGTACGGGCATGGGGAGTGCGGTACTTGAAAAAGGGAGTATTGTCAGAGGGGCACACAACCTCTCCTGGGAGATCGGGCATGTACCGTTCAGAGATGCACCGTTTCAGTGCGGCTGCGGAAAGCATAACTGCCTTGAACTCTTTTGCAGCGGCAGCGGTCTGGAAAAGTGGTATACATACTATGGAATACCATCTATGACGCTCGAAGCACTCAGAAGCGCCAAGACATCCGAAGCCATGCAGATATACACCGCCTTCAAAGAAGCGCTGCTGCATGCCGCAGCGTCACTCATTACACTGGCAAACCCTGAAGAACTGGTGCTTGGCGGCGGGGTTGTTCAGGCCAACCCGTGGCTGGAAAGTGAAGTGAAAGAGGAAATAGGTGACTATGCTCTTGCTTCGAATCTCGCACAGCTTACAATAAGAAAGAGTACCATACAAAATGCATCACTGGAAGGAGCAAAACTCTTATGAACCCTCAAATCAACACACTGTTTGTCGCAAGTGAAGTTGTCCCGTTCGCCAAAACCGGCGGTCTGGCAGACGTCAGCGGTGCCCTGCCCAAAGCTTTGGCGGCACTGGGCGTGAACGTCAAGGTGGTGATGCCGCGCTACTACAGTATTGACAGGGAGACGCTCGAACACATACCTATGGCTCTCGGTGTCGATATGGGAAGCATGGGGGAACTCTGGGCAGGGGTGTACCGCAGCCATCTTTCCGGAAGTGACGTTGAGATCTACTTTATTGACCATGAAGCGTTTTACGGGCGCAGTGGGCTCTACCATGAAGAGGAAGCCTATGCGGACAATGACATCCGTTTCGTATTTCTCTCCAAAGCCGCGCTGCAGCTGAGCAGAGCACTTGGCTTTCGTCCCGATATCGTGCATGCCAATGACTGGCATACTGCCGCACTTCCTGTCCTGCTGAAAACGACTCTGCGGGAGGATGCTTTTTTCAAAGAGAGTGCTTCGGTACTGACACTGCACAATCTTCAGCATCAGGGTGTCTTTGCAAAAGAGCTGATGGATGTACTCGGGGTTGACTGGCGCTACTTCAATCCCATGCAGCTTGAAGCGATGGATAATGTCAATCTGCTCAAAGGCGGCATCGCCTTCTGTGATGCCCTGACGACAGTCAGCAGAAAATATGCCCATGAAATACAGACCCCTGAATTTGGTTTCGGGCTGGAAGCACACATACGGGCACATGCCCATAAACTCTACGGTATTCTCAATGGTGTGGACTATGAGGAGTGGAGTCCTGCTGTCGATCCCTATATCGCTGCCAGATATGACAGTAACTCCTTTGAAGGAAAGGCGCTTTGCAAACGTGACCTTCAGGAGAGATTTGGGCTTCCGCTCCGCGAAGATGTACCGCTTATCGGGTTTGTCGGCAGATTTGTCACCCAAAAAGGGATAGAACTCATTGCCACTGTGCTTGAAGGACTGCTTGCAATGGATATTCAGATGGTCATGCTTGGCAGCGGTGAACAGTGGGCTGAAGCCTTTTTCAGTAACATGGCGGGAAAATATCCGGATCGCTTCGGATGCCATATCGGGTACAACAATGCCCTGGCGCACCAGATAGAGGCGGGGAGCGATCTCTTTTTGATGCCTTCACTATTTGAACCCTGTGGACTCAACCAGATTTATTCCCTGCGCTATGGCACCCTGCCGATCGTTCGGGCGACGGGGGGACTGGATGATACCATTGTCAACTACGACCCCGCAACCGGAGAAGGGAACGGCTTCAAATTCTGGTATGCCACACCGGATGCCCTTTACCACACCGTGCAATGGGCGGTAGATACCTGTCGCTATCAGCCCGAAGCATTTAGAGCCATGCAGCTGCGCGCCATGAAGGCCCATTTCAGCTGGAAAGATGCTGCAAGGCAGTACCTTGACATCTATCTGGCACTCTACTATCAGAACAGAATCAAAAGGTACCAGTAATGACCTACCCCATACACTATGACATCAGCCGCTTCGAAGCACTCGACATCTACCTCTTCAAAGAAGGCACCCATACGAAACTCTATGAGAAATTCGGTGCCCATTCCATGAAAGATGCAGGCAGGGAGGGGGTCTATTTCGCCGTCTGGGCACCCAATGCCAAAGAGGTCAGTGTCGTTGCTGATTTCAATGCCTATGTGCCGGGCGCCCATCCTCTGAAGCGAAGAGAGGACGGTTCGGGCATCTGGGAAGGCTTCATTGAAAATGTGCAGTCCTACACAACGTACAAATACCACATCGTATCGCAGTACCATGGTGCTGTCAAGCAGAAAACAGACCCCTATGCCTTTTATTGTGAAAAACCTTCCAATTCGGCATCGGTCATCTACGACATCGAAGGATACGAGTGGCACGACAGCCGGTGGATTGAAAAAGAGAGAACACAGATCAATGGCCACGACAAGCCAATGAGCATTTATGAAGTCCATCTTGGTTCTTGGCGCAGGAAGGTCGAAGAGGGGAACCGTTACCTGACCTATGCGGAACTGGCAGAAGAGCTTGTCGCCTATGTGAAATCCATGGCGTACACGCATGTGGAACTGATGCCTATTACCGAATATCCTTTCAAAGGTTCCTGGGGCTATCAGGTGACCGGATATTTTGCCCCGACCGCCCGTTTCGGTGAACCCAAAGCCTTCATGGCGCTGGTAGATGCACTGCACCAAAACGGTATTGGGGTGATTCTTGACTGGGTACCTTCACACTTTGTCACAGACGGACACGGACTTGCCACATTTGACGGTACCTGTCTCTACGAGCATGAGGATCCCCGTTTGGGGTATCAGCCCCAGTGGGGCAGTGCGGTATTCAACTACAGCAGGAACGAAGTGCGGGCCTTTCTGATCAGCAGTGCCTCATTCTGGTTTGAAAAGTACCATATTGACGGTATCCGGGTCGATGCTGTCGCATCCATGCTCTACCTTGACTACGGCAGAGAAGAGGGAGAGTGGCTTCCCAACAAAGAGGGCGGCAGGGAAAACCTTGAAGCCATCGCTTTTCTAAAACAGCTGAACCTCTCTGTCTATGGAGCGTTTGAAAACATTGTAATGATCGCAGAAGAGTCTACCGCCTATCCTATGGTCAGCAAACCGGTACATCTTGGCGGACTGGGGTTCGGTTTCAAATGGAACATGGGATGGATGCACGATACACTGAAATATTTTTCACTCGACCCCATATACCGGCAGTACCATCAGGATGACCTGACCTTCAGCATATGGTATGCTTTCGACGAGAATTTCGTACTGCCGCTGAGCCATGACGAAGTGGTACACATGAAAGGCTCCCTCATTAACAAAATGGCCGGAGATACCAACCAGAAGTTTGCCAACCTCAGGGCGCTTTTCGGGTATATGATGGCGCATCCGGGGAAAAAGCTCCTGTTTATGGGCGGAGAATTCGCCCAGTACCGGGAATGGGACTTCGAAAGTTCACTCGACTGGCACCTGCTTGACGATCCCAAACATAAAGGTTTGCAGCGTATGCTCACGGAACTGAACAGCCTCTACCGAAAAGAGGAGGCTCTCTACCGGTACGACAGTGAACATGCCGGATTTGAATGGATAGAACGCAGTGACAACCTGCACAACACCATCTCTTTTTTCCGAAAGAGCGATGATGCAGATGACACGGTCATCGTAGTCTGCAACTTTGCCGATGCAAAAAGAGAGAACTACCGTGTTGCCGTACCTCAGGCGGGACGCTACAAAATGATCTTCAATTCACAGCACAGCCGTTATGAAGGGTGGTGTCATGAGAGTGAAGGGGTTTATGAGAGTGAGAAGGTGCTGGCATGGGGCAGGGAAGACTCCATCACCTTCACCATGCCGGCGCTCGGCGTGGTTTATTTTAAACGTGTCGACTGAAAAGAGGCAGAAGAAAAGTGTCTTTATTCCGCTTCGGCCGTTTTTTCCGCTTTGCTGATCATGATGCTTCCGATGAGCAGCGCAAGTCCGTCAAGCAAAAGACTGATGCCCACGAGCAGTCCGACCAGAAAGAGTGACGTGAAAGGCCAACCCACAAGAAAGATCACACCGATCACCAGAGAAGCGATACTGTTGACAAGCCACCATCCCCAGCCTTTTACAGGTTTGAGTGAAAAGGCGAGCATGGCACTGGCAAAGGCATCAAAAAAGAAATAGACGGCAAAGAGCAGCCCCAGTGTTGCAATACCTTCCATCGGGTAAAAAAGCATCAGCATTGAAACGAAAACAAGCAGGAATGTCTTCAGCCATCCCGCCCAGTCCTCTTTGTTCGTGATCCATGTCATCCATCCCGAAATAACCCCCATCAGCAGCATGAGTGCAGCAACGAAGAAGAGGGTGGTTGCAGACATTACCAACGGATAGACAATCCCGATGATCCCCAACACAATAAAAATGATCCCGCTGATACGTGCATACTTTTTAAACTGGTCTATCAGTTCTTTATTGACAGATAGAAGTGAATAGTCCCACATAAGAACTCCTTTTTATTTTAGTATAGCCAAAATAGAGTACTGATTCTGTTAGTCAACTGACCAAAGACGACATACTTGCGTTACTCTTTGTTTTTATGGGCAGCTACAGGGTATGCTCTGTTGAAAAGCTGACCGCGGACATAGCGTCCGTAGATTAGTTCGAACATACCGGAGATGATGATGAATCCCATAAAGATCATCACTGCATCGGGGTTGGTTCGGTAGGTGTGCAGCAGCAGGGTACAGAGTGCAAGAAATGCCAGTGTGGACGAGGTCAGCAAGATGAGACGGCTGGCGCCAATGGTTTGATGGAGACGGTAGGCGCTGACATTGACAAGGAAGAAAATAAGCAAAAAGCCTGCACTTCCGATGATGGCGATCTGTGTCAGATCAATGGTATTGGCCAAAATGAGGCTCAACGCGGTGGTGTAAAG
>WGDG01000094.1 GCA_015493425.1 Sulfurovum sp. | reverse complement strand
CTGGTACTGGCGGCACTGATGGGTTCCATTATGATGATCCCTACCAAGCTGGTATTGGCAAAAATGCTTCCCGGTAAAAGTGCCAATACCTTCAGCATTTACATCGATACAGCCACCAACGCTTCTATCAAAGAGACACGTGATGTGGCGGAGTGTGTGGTACATGAACTTGAAAAAGAACCTGAAGTGACCGATATGGAGATTTTCCTGGGGCAGGGGGCACCGCTTGACTATGCCGGACTTGTCAAGGGCAGTGCTTTTAAACGTTTTCAAAATCAGGCAGAAGTGGTGGTGAACCTGACGGACAAGCATCACCGTGATGAGCCGTCCTTTAAAATGGTACACCGCATCCGTCCTTCCATTCAGAAAGCCTGTGGACATCTGCATCCGCATACAAGCATCAAATTCATAGAAATGCCGTCAGGCCCTCCGACACTGGCAACGGTTGTGGTGGAAGTGTATGCGAAAAATGACAAGGAGCTTCGCCATGTTGCCGAGAGGGTCAGCCAAATATTGGCCAAAACCGAAGGATTGGTCGATGTGGATGTCATGCTCGATGATATTTACGATACCTACATGCTCTCACCAAACAAGGAGAAGATCATTCGAAGTGGTTTGAGTGTCGATCAGGTCAACCAGATTATCTATCTGGCATTCAAAGGAATGCCTGTGGCGGTCAAGAATACAAAAGACCAACAGGATCAGGTACCTATTTTTGTCCGTCTTGACAATGATGCACGTATGATCCACGGTGAAAGTAAAGAGGCGCTTGAAAAGAAGCTTTCCAATCTGCGTCTGATGAACCGCCGCGGTATGATGGTGCCGCTTATTGAAGTGGTAACACTTAAAAAGCGTAAGTCAAGCCCTACAATTTTCAGAAAAGATTTGAAAAATATGGCTATTATCACTGCCGAGTGTGACATGGTTTCGCAGGTCTATCCACTGCTCGATGCACGTGAAAAAATACTGAAAATGATGAAAGACGAATACAATATCACCAAAGCCCCCGGTATATCTACTTTTATGTTCGACCTTAATGCGGTTGACAAAAAAACGGGAGAAAAAGTACTCATTCGATGGGACGGCGAGATGAAAGTCTCACTTGATACTTTCCGTGACCTTGGCGGTGCATTTATTGCTGCACTTATTTTGATGTTCCTGCTGATGGTGGTTTACTACAAATCATTCGCCCTGAGCGGCATTGTACTGGCGGGGAGTTTCCTTTCCATTATCGGTGTCATTGTCGGTCACTGGATTACGGACAAAATATCGCTTTTCTTTGGCGATATCAACTTCTTCCTTACGGCTACCTCCCTCATAGGATTCATCTCCCTCATGGGGATCAGTGCACGTGGATCATTGCTGCTTATCGATTTTTCAAGATCCCTTATGAAAGATGAAGGTATGGAGAAAAATGCTGCCATTGCCAAAGCTACCGCAACCCGCGCAAAACCCATTCTTATGACAGCGGTTGCGATCATCCTCGGTTCCCTGTTGCTTTCTACCGACCCCATTTTCGGAGGGCTTGGTATTGCACTTATTTTCGGAAGTATCGCTGCAACCCTTGTGGCACTCTTTTTCATCCCTGTACTCATGAGCAATGCTAAAGCCATGGATCCTCATGAACCGACAGAGTGTGAAGCAGAAGAGGAAGAAAAAGACGGCACATGGTGTATTCTGACCAATAATATCCGCTCACTTATTATGCGCAGAAAGAAGAATTGTGATGAAGAGGAGTGAATTGATATAGGAAATGTTTACCCTGCGTCATTGAGTAAATCAACGTCAAGATTCCGCATCGAGTGCGGGATGACGAAAGGACACCGTCATTCCTGCGAAGGCAGGAATCTTTGCGTTAATTAGCAAATCGACGTCAAGATCCCGGATCAAGTCCGGGATGACAGGGGCTACTACTCCTTCGGTAACAGCGCCGGATTGTATTCTATGGTGATCTTTGTATACATTCCCGGGTAGATTTTCTCGTTATCGCGGTTGAATTTGATGCGGATAGTGAATGTGTGGGTCATGGGGTTGGCGGAGGGGACGATGGATTTGATGCGGCCTCTGCCTTTGTAGTGGATGGCAGGAATTTCAAACTTTACAAAATCACCTTCGTTGACTTTGAGCAGGTCACTTTCGGAGATCTGTGCTTCAATCTCAAGATGGTCAAGGTCAACCAGTACCATGACAGGGAAGCCCGGCATGACCATGTCGCCGACATGAAGGTTCTTCTGGACGATGATACCGTTGCTTGGCGCCTTCACTTCAAGATAATGGGAGATGACGCTTATCTCTTTGGCTTTCTGTGCTGCGTTCTTGACAATTGCCTGCATCGCTTTGAGCATGGACTGTGTATGTTCGGCAGTAATGGAGAGGTTTTCATTCATATCATCGAAGTTCATGACATTACTCTTGTTCTTAATCAGCAGTGCACGGTTACGGCGTATTTCATCGAGTTTACTGCGGTACACATCGGTAAGAATTTCGGCCTGTTCCAGCCCCAGATTGATCTGCTCTTTCATAATGTCAAATTCGGCAGAATCCATTTTAAAAAGGTCATCTTCCCTTTTGACCTTGTCTCCAATATTGACATAGACCTCTTTGACATACCCCATGTAACGTGCACCGATGTATTTTTGGTTGTCTGAGACAATGGTACCGGTAAGGTTGATGGTGTTTGCAAGCAGTGCGGAACCAATCAGTGAAGCAAGTAACAAAGGTTTGAACATGGCATCTCCTTTAGATCATTAAAATAGATTAAAATGATTTATTTTAATT
>WGDG01000093.1 GCA_015493425.1 Sulfurovum sp. | reverse complement strand
TATGCAGGTAGCTGAAAATGATGAGATCGTCTATCTTGATGAAAAAAACCCCAAACCGTTAAACTGGGATGAGATTCATAAAGAAGTACTTTCACTTCTTTCATAAAACCAATTTGGCAGACTCTGCCAAAAAAGTCAGTTTTTAGTGTGCCAACAGCCGACTATTTTTAGTATAAAGCCCGAAAATGCGGCTATATGGGGATTTGTCGTAGGGTTCAAGTCCCTCTCTTGACACCACTTTCAAAAACGTAATGTTTAATCCACCTTTTTACACTTTCTGACTATAATTCCATAACATTTTACAGGCAGGTTCCTTTTATGATCGATCTTAAATATATAGAGAAAAATTTTGACGAAGCGGCGGCAAAGCTGAAAAAGAAGGGTGTTGATACCCAAACACTTGAGAGACTTAAAACTCTTTTTGGCAAACTAAAAGAGGCCAATGCGGCACTTGAAACAGCACAGGCTGAGCAGAACAGTATGTCCAAACTCTTTGGGCAATATAAGCGTGAAGGCAAAGATGTCGGTGAACTCAAAGCCAAAGTGGATGCCAACAAAGAACGTATTGTACAGCTTCAGGAAAAAGCCAGAGAGGCAGAAGCAGCACTTTATGAAGTGGCACTCGCCATACCTAACTTTCCTGACGATTCTGTTCCCGAAGGGGAAGATGAAGAGGACAATGTAGAGCTTCGAAAAGTGCTGGAGCCGAAAACATTTGACTTTGAGCCGTTGGAACACTGGGCACTGGCTGAAAAAAATGGCTGGATCGACTTTGAACGTGGTGTTAAACTGGCAAAAAGCCGATTTTCTGTGTTACGTGGTGATGCAGCACGGCTTGAAAGAGCACTGATAAACTTCTTTCTCGATACCAACCGGGAAAAGGGTTTTGAAGAGCTTTGTGTACCATTCATGAATAACGCACAGATGCTTCAGGGAACAGGGCAGTTGCCAAAATTTGAGGATGATCTTTTCAAAATAGAAGGAGAAGATCTCTACCTGATCCCGACAGCTGAAGTACCGCTGACCAATATGTACAACAATGAAATTCTTCCTGAAAGCGAACTGCCTGCATTGATGACAGGCTACACACCCTGTTTTCGAAAAGAGGCAGGAAGTGCAGGACGTGATACTCGCGGGATGATCCGCCAACATCAGTTTGATAAGGTCGAGATGGTCGCTATCGCACATCCGGACAAGAGCGATGAGGTCTTTGAGATGATGGTGCAGAATGCTTCAGATATCCTCACCGCACTGGGACTGCCGCACCGTGTCGTAGAGCTCTGTACGGGTGATCTGGGCTTCTCGGCAGCACGGACCATCGATCTTGAAGTGTGGCTGCCAGGACAGAATAAATACCGCGAAATCAGCTCCATCTCCAACACCCGTGATTTTCAGGCACGCCGTGCCAAGATCCGTTTCAAGGATGGGAAGAAAAACAGACTGGTGCACACGCTCAACGGTTCTGCTTTAGCGGTAGGACGAACACTGATCGCGATCATGGAGAATTATCAGAAGGAAGATGGGAGTATTGAGATTCCTGAGGTGTTGAAACCTTATATGTAGATATGAAGTAGTAGGGAGCATATAGGCTTTCTGTTAAAGTATCGCGTAGGGTGTTTGTGCCTTCACAACAAAACATCAAATTACTACAGTCCAATATTTAGACAAAGAAGGTGTTGTCAGGGGACAACACCCTACACCGCATTATAAAATAACTTTGTGCGGTCTCTCTTTTAATTTTCCTTCCATACTCAAATAGCTGTTAAGTGCACCAATATAAGCTCTGGCACTGGCAAGCATGGTATCAAGATGCAGACCGTGTCCGATAACTGCCGGCTCGTCATTGAAGCTGACTTTGACAGTGACATTTGCCAAAGCATCCTTACCTTCCGAGACCGATTTGACACGGTACTCATCGAGTCTTCCTGTATAGCCGGTGATACGGTCAATGGCTTTAAATACCGCATCGATGGTGCCGCCGCCGATGCTTGCATCCATCACTTCACCCTCTTGGGTGCGTATCTTGACTGCGGCACTAGGAACTCCTTCGCTGCAATCCATCAACTGTAGTGAGACGATCTCATAAACCTGTGTCGCTTTGGTCATCTCATTGGTGACGAGCGCTCGGATATCATCATCGTAAATCTCTTTTTTGCGATCTGCAAGGATCTTGAAACGCTCAAATGCACGGTTGAGTGCTTCATCGTCCAAAGTGAAGCCAAGTTTTGCCAACTTGTCTTTGAACGCGGCACGTCCGGAGTGTTTGCCAAGTACCAAAGTATTGCTCAAGTCAAGCCCGATATCCTGTGGACGTATGATCTCGTAAGTCTCCTTGTGTTTAAGTACACCATCCTGGTGGATGCCGCTTTCATGAGCAAAGGCATTTTTGCCCACGATCGCTTTGTTTGGCTGCGGCTCAATGCCTGTGATGGTAGCGATAAGCCGGCTGGTTGGGTAGATCTCTTTGGTGTTGATATTGGTATCGAGTCCGCCAAAGACATCGTTTCTGACCTTCAATGCCATAACGATCTCTTCAAGTGCAGCATTGCCTGCACGCTCACCAAGTCCGTTGATGGTACACTCTACCTGTCTTGCACCGTTCATGACCGCTTCAAGCGAGTTGGCTACGCCAAGACCCAGGTCGTTATGATTGTGTACCGAGATAATAGCTCTGCCTTTGGTGTATTCACTCATCTCTTTGACCATTGCGCCAATTTCAAACGGAAGTCTGAAACCGACGGTATCAGGAAGGTTGATGGTGGTTGCACCTGCCTCAATGACGGCATCTGAAATCTCTTTCATAAAACCAATCTCAGAACGCCCAGCATCTTCACAGCTGAATTCCACATCTTCTACAAATGTACGTGCATAGGAGACAGCATCGACAGCACGTCTGATGACCTCGTCAGGCTTCATCTTCAGTTTGTACTTCATATGGATAGGACTGGTTGCAATAAAGGTGTGAATACGTTTTTTCTCAGCCTTTGCGATTGCTTCGCCTGCTGCTTTAATATCTCTTTCGAGTGCACGTGCCAAAGAGCATACAGTAGAGTTTTTTACTCGCTGGGCTATCTTGTCAATGGCATCGAAATCTCCAGGGCTTGCTGCCGCAAATCCTGCTTCGATGATATCCACACCCAAACGCTCAAGCTGTGCAGCGATCTGGATTTTCTCTTCTGTATTCATGGAAGCGCCGGGGCTTTGCTCCCCGTCGCGCAATGTGGTGTCGAATATTTTAATGTTTTCTGTTGTCATACTGTTTGCCTTGTTGTCTGTAATACCGCTAAAATGATAGTGAAAACGGTAGAAAAATTGTCTAATTCTACCCAAAAAGGGGTAATTAGAAACTAAATGATAAAAAAGGGTCTATGGGAAGATTATAGAGATAGTAGCAGGAGAGTGGTTTCTTGTGCAAAAATAGTGTGCTGTTGCATAACGTGTTTCATATGGTTCTCCTGTTTGAATTTTGAGGAAGTATACTTGCTTTTTTGAAATTTGTCAACTCTAAGGAGGGCATTAGCCCTCGTCAGTCTTACTGGCGGTTTCGTCAGCAGTGTCCTCTGTCTGTGCATCGGCACGCTTCTGGGCACGATCTGCCTTTTCTTCTTCACTTTTGGCAACCTGTGCTTTGTGTGCGAGACGGCTTTCCATATTATGCTCTTTTTCGAAGTTCTCAATGATCTTTCGAACCGTACTGCCCTCGATTACTTCTGCTTCAAGCAGTTCTTTTGCCATAGCGTCAATGGCACCTTTGTAGAGTTCAAGCGTCTCTTTGACGTACGTGTAACGGTCATTGAGGGTACGTTTGATATACTCGTCCATCTCCTCTGCCATTTTTTCACTGTAGTCAGTACTGACTGCACCGGCGCCAAGGAAAGAGTTTTGGCTGCGAGAGAGTACCATCAGTCCTGCTACTTCGGTCATACCGTAAACGGAGATCATGTCTTTCAAGATTGCTGTAGCGCGGTCAAGATCGTTGCCCGCACCGGTACTGATCTCGCCAATGAAAACCTCTTCTGCAGCACGTCCGCCAAGCAGTACTTCCACTTCGGCAATGAGTTCGTGTTTCTGCTTGAGGAAACGCTCTTCATCTTCAGGAAGATGCAGCGTATAGCCCAGCGCACCAAGACCTCTTGGGATAATGGAAACCTTTGTCACACGTGTCGCACCTTCGGTCAGCTCTGCCATAAGGGCGTGGCCGCTTTCGTGGTAGGCAACGATTTTTTTCTCTTTTTCATTGATCTTTCGGTTCTTCTTCTCGAGTCCTACAAACGAACGCTCGATTGCTTCAAGCAGGTCTGACTGTTCGATCTGTTTCTTGTTCTGTCGTCCGGCAAGCAGGGCAGCTTCGTTGATGATGTTTGCAAGGTCGGCACCCGCCAGTCCGGCTGTCTGTTTGGCGACCACTTCAAGGTCGACATCCGGTGCCAGTTTGACATCTTTGGAGTGAACTTTCAAGATGGCAAGACGTCCTTCGTAGTCGGGCTTGTCTACCAGTACCTGACGGTCGAAACGGCCTGCACGCAGCAGGGCGGCATCGAGGGTTTCAGGACGGTTGGTGGCAGCAAGTACGATGACAGGTGTATCGGTACCAAATCCGTCCATTTCCGCAAGCAGCTGGTTAAGTGTCTGTTCACGCTCATCATTGCCGCCCATCTGTCCGCCGGAAGCTCTGGACTTACCAATGGCATCGATTTCGTCAATGAAAATGATGGAAGGTGCCTCTTTTTTTGCCTGAGCAAAAAGGTCACGTACACGGCTGGCACCGACACCGACGAACATTTCAATGAAGCTTGAACCGCTTACAGAGAAGAATGGTACGCTCGCTTCACCTGCAACTGCTTTGGCCAGTAGGGTTTTACCGGTACCCGGAGGGCCCACCAAAAGTACCCCTTTTGGGATTTTGGCACCGAGTTCAATGTAACGTTCCGGGAATTTCAGGAAGTCAACGATCTCTTTGACCTCGTCTTTTGCCTCTTCAACCCCCTGTACGTCGTCAAACTTGGTATCGGGTTTTTCAGAGTTGATCAGCTTATCCGCTTTGCCGGCTCCAAGGATACCGCCGCCCATTCCCTTGGACATCTTTTTGGCCAAAAATATCCAGATGGCAAAGAAGATGAGAATGGGAAGCAGCATACTGATGAGTTCAGAGATGAAACTGTTGCCAACTACCCCCTCGTAAGGGATTTTTTTCTTTTCAAGAAGGGGAATCAGTGTTTCATCATAAGTGGGTACATTCTGTGCGACATAACGGATCTTGCGTCCGCCCTCTTCACTGATAGCTTCTACGCTTGTAGGGGTCAGTTTGACACTTTTGACAGTACCTTCCTTGATCTTGGCCTTGATGTCAGAGTATTTGACCTGTTTGGTGAGCGCTACCTTCTGGGTATTCATCATCGTACTGAGACTTCCGCCGCCGTCACCAACGAAGGCTTTGAAGATCAGGATGATGACAATGGAGAAGATGGCAAAAGCCAGCAGGGGATTGTCGTTAAAAAAATTGTTATTGTTGTTTTGGTTGTTGTTTGGAGTATTGTTCGGGTTATTAGCCATGATTTTCCTTCTTGTAGACGAGGGTGACCCATTCGTCTTTTGCTATGCGTTTTTCCAAAGTAAGTGTTTTGAACGCTTCGGTGACCGAAGTCTCTTTTTTATCTAAAATCCCTGAAAGTATCAAGGTGCCGCCGGGTTTGAGTATGCGTTTGAGGTCATCTGCGATAAAGCGCAACACATCGGCAATGATATTGGCGATGACCACATCATAATTGCCTTCGGCTTTATTGGCAGAGCCTTCCCAAAGTTTGCTGTACGTCTCTTCGTTGAGTATGAAGTTCTGTTTGCAGCTTTCTACTGAAATGGGGTCTGTATCGCACAATTCGACCGTTGCGCCGAGTTTGGTACATGCCAGTCCCAAAATCCCCGATCCGCAGCCGACATCGATGACGCTCTCACCGGGTTTGACAACCTCGCTGATGGCTTTTAGACATGAAAAGGTCGTGGCATGATGCCCCGACCCGAATGCAAGTGCCGGATCAATTTTGATATTGATAAGATCCTCTTTTGGCGTATGCCAGCTTGGGAAGATATAAAATTTCCCTGCTTCAATAGGCTGAATGGATTCCTGGTAGGTTTTGATCCAGTCGACATTTTCTTTCTCTTCGAGACTGAAATCCATCTCAATGGGTGTGTCAAGTTGATCCTGCAAGGTTATCAGTGCATCTTTAACCGAGGTTAAATCATGTTCACTTCGAAGAATAAGTTTTCCCTTGCCGAATTCAATACCCTCATCGTAAATGTTCATAATGAAGTCGGCAATGAGATCGACATAGCGTTCATCGAGGGTGATAGTCAATTCGTAATAGTTATTTTGCATGGACAGCCTTAAATGCTTCTTCAAGGTCGAGCGTACCTTCGTAGAATGCTTTGCCGACAATGGTACCGTCGATGCCCGCTTCAAGCAGTGCGTTGATGTCATTCATATCTTTCAACCCGCCGCTGGCGATGGTTTCCAGTCCGGAAGCTTCTTTGACGGCGAGGGTAAATTCAATGTTGACACCGGTCATCATCCCGTCTCTGCCGACATCGGTACAGATGATCGCTTCAACGCCGGCATTGGCAAACTCTTTGGCAAGGTCGGTTGCTTTCATGTCCGAAGTCTCCGCCCATCCTTCGACCGCCACCATACCGTCGATGGCATCAATACCAACTACAATAGGATATTTTGCAGCCATCGCTTTGACAAATGCAGGATCTTTCACGGCAATGGAGCCGAGGATCAATCTGTCAATCCCCAAATCAAGATACATCTTAATGGTCTCTTCATCACGGATACCGCCGCCCAGTTCGAGTTTGAGATTACAGTTTTCACGGATCTTCTTGATCTGTTCAAGGTTTTCAGGCTTGCCTGCAAACGCACCGTTGAGGTCAACCAGATGTACCCATTCACTGCCCAGTTCCTCAAAACGTTTGGCAACCTGCCACGGTTCGTCACTGTAAATTTTTGCCGAGTCCATAAGGCCTTTTGAGAGCCTGACGGCTTTGCCGTCCTTGAGGTCAATTGCGGGGAGAATTGTCATAGGATGCTCCTATGACAAAGTGAATAGTGAATAGTGAATAGTGAATAGTGTCGGTATGCATCGCTTTGCGGTGCTTTTATTGAATTTGGTTGCATTTTGGTTCCTATAACTTTGTAAAGTTTTCTATAATTTTTAGACCATTTTCATGGCTCTTTTCGGGGTGGGGCTGAATGCCGAATACATTTTTGTTCTGGACCGCCGAGACAAACTCGTACCCATAGTAGGTTTTCCCTATGGCATAAGCATCGTCACATAC
>WGDG01000092.1 GCA_015493425.1 Sulfurovum sp. | reverse complement strand
TTCCTAACTCCTCATTCCTCATTTTGGAAATTTATTTCCAATCTGCGCCTATCGCTTCAGAGATGTGAGTGTACCCGTCTTTCTTTAACAGGGCAACAAGTCCTTCGTTGATCTCTTTGATGAGGGCGGGGCCGCGGTAGATCAGCATGCTATAGACCTGTACGAGCGAGGCGCCGGCTTTGATGCGTCTGTATGCTTCCTCTGCAGAGTCGATACCGCCTACGGAGATGAGCAGTGTCTTGCCATAGAGCGCTTTGCCTACAGCACGGAAGAGTGTGTAGCTTTTTTGTGTCAGCAGTGCACCGGAGATACCGCCGAAATCTTTGGCGTTGGGGGTGAGGCTGTAGTCGATAGTAGTGTTGGTGGCGATGATGCCCGCCGCTCCCGCTTCGACTGCCGTGGTGCAGAGTGCAACGGCATCTTCGGGGGTCATGTCTGGCGCGATCTTGAGCAGAACAGGCTGGTCGGTGATGCGTTTTGCCATGGCGAAGATGTCGTTGATGAACTGTTCGTTCTGCAGGTCACGCAGTCCCGGTGTATTGGGGGAAGAGATGTTGATGACAATGTAGTCTCCGTAATCTTTGAAGGCATGAAAGAGTGTTTCGTAATCTTCCAGTGCTTTCTCTTCGGGAGTGGTCTTGTTTTTGCCGATGTTAATGCCGATGGGGTAGTCGAAGAAGTAGAGCTTGTTAAGCTGGTCGAGCATATAGCCCATACCTTTGTTGTTGAAGCCCATGGCGTTCTGAATGGATTGCTCTTCTACAAGGCGGAAGAGTCTTGGCTTGGGGTTGCCAGGCTGCGGCTTGGGTGTGACTGTACCGATTTCAGTGAAGCCGAATCCGAGCATGGGCATGGAGGTAATATACTGCCCGTTTTTGTCGAAACCTGCCCCCAGTCCTACAGGGTTTTGAAAGGTTCTCCCAAAAAGCTGCTGTTTGAGCATGGGGTCTGAGACAAAAAATTCGTTTGAAAAGTGGCGCAGTGCAGGGGGACAGTAGGCCGCGGCTCTAAGTCCAAGCCCGGCAACAGTGTGTGCCGTTTCAGGATCGAGTTTGAAGAACAGTTTTTTAAGGGTATCGTAGGAAAAAAGTGACACAGGGCTCTCCGGTTTTGTTTGTGCGATTATACCCCAATCTCAATAAAAGTAGTGCAGAGAGAGGGTTGCTCCCTGAAGTGTGTCGAGACCTTCTATCTTCTGTACGAAGTTATAGTGGTAGCCGATGTCGATGTCAATACGGTCGGTGGCATAGAGAATAAATCCTGTCTGTGCCCCGTAGCTGTAGCCGTTGCTGTCATCCACAGCATCGTTGTCGTAGTGAATGTAGTTGATATTGGCGCCGAGGTAAGGGCGGATCTTTGGGGTACCGAACATGGTATCGAACGGGATATAGTCGACGTTAAGGCTGACCATGCCAATATCCTGTCCATACTCCAGCCCGAAAGTGGTACGCCAGCGCAGGGTCTGTTTGCCAAGATGAAAGGCAGCGGTGGTGTGATTGCTCTTGTCACCGTTTTTCAGTTCTGCCTGATGGTAGCTTACCGATGCCCCGATGAAAGGAAACTGCTCTTCAGCCTGTAAGGTAGCCGAAACCAAAAGTGCAAGCAGCACTGCAGCAAGTCTTTTTGGATACATCATGCGCGTTCCCACACCGTACCTTCTGGCGTATCCATAATGGCAATGCCCATTTGGGTGAGTTCGTCACGTATCGCATCGGCAGCGGCGAAGTCTTTGGCCTTTTTGGCTTCGGTACGTTTGGCGATGAGCGCTTCTATCTTCTCTTTAAGTGCTTCATTAACACCGATCTGGAAGTAGCTGTAGGGTTCCTTGCTGCCAAAGCCAAGCAGGGTGTCGATGAACTCCAGGTTGGCAAGCGTCTCTTTTTTGAGGGCTTTGTCTTTAGGATTTTCATCGAGTTTTTCGTTGGCTGCAGCTACCATTTCATCGATGACAGAGAGGGCTATGGAGATGTTGAGATCATCTGCCATCGCATCAAGCAGCGCCTTTTTGAACGCCGGGTTTACTGCCGAAGCTTTGCCCGGCAGCAGGCGCTTTTTAAGACGGTAGAGTTTGTCAAGACGTTTTTTGGCTGCAAGCAGATCCTCTTCGTTGAAGTTGAAGTCGTTGCGGTAGTGTACCGAGTTGAGGTAGTAGCGCAGGATTTCACCGTCGTAGACCTTGAGGGCATCTTTGAGAAAGAAGCTGTTGCCAAGGCTCTTGCTCATCTTCTCGCCGTCGATCTGCACAAAACCGTTGTGCATCCAGTACTTTGCCAGCTCGTGGCCTGTTGCACAGCGGCTCTGCGCTGCTTCATTTTCATGGTGAGGAAAAAGCAGATCCGCCCCGCCACCGTGGATGTCGATGCTGTAGGCGCCGTTACCATTGAAATACTTCTCGATCATCGCAGAACACTCGATGTGCCAGCCCGGACGCCCTGAAGCGAAGGGGGCATCAAAGCAGATATCTTCATTTCCTTTGCAGGCTTTCCAGAGTGCAAAGTCTTTGGGGTTGCGTTTTTCGCTGTTGTGCGCTACACGGCTTTGGTTTTCATCATCGTTGTGAACCTTGTGGGAGATCTCTCCGTAGTGGGGGTCTTTGCTCGTGTCGAAGTAGACATCGCCGTTGCTGACAACATAGGCAAAATTTTTGTCTATGAGTGTCTGAATCATCTTTTCAATGGCACCCAGTGATTCGGTCGCCTTGGGTTCAATGTCGGCACGCTGCACACCAAGCTGTGCCATTTCGTCAAGGTAGCGGTCGATGTAGTAGGCGGTGATCTCCTGCATGCTTTTTCCGGTAGCTTCGACCTTTTTGATGATCTTGTCGTCAATATCGGTGAAGTTCTTTGCCATGGTGACTTTGTAGCCCAGCGCGCGCAGTGTACGTGCAAGCAGGTCAAAGGCCAACGAACTGCGTGCATGCCCAAGATGTGCGTCGTCATAGACGGTAGGCCCGCAGACATAGATGCTCGCTTCTCCCTCTTTAATGGGTTCGAAAGGGCGTTTGGTTTTGGTAACGGAGTCGAAAATGACCATGATAAAGATGCCTTGGTGAATGGTTTTGGGGATTATAGCAAAATTTGGTTGATGGGTTGTATTTTGGGTATTTGATTGGCTGTCATCCCGCACTTGATGCGGGATCTTGACGTTGAATGGTTGATTAATGTTCTTCTTCATTTCTTTTTTCTTTGTAGCAGCACAAAGAAAAAGAGAAACGAAGCAAAGAAAAAAGAAAAGCTGATGCCCTGACGGGTTGTCAAATACCTGCCATTCCCTGGAAAGTTGCTATGACAATCGGAATTTGTTTTGGCTTCTCGATTCCTTCTATCGGAACCGAAAATTCATTTTCGGCTCATTGCCATGCCAGTGTTATCGAATAAGACCAACTATCCACCCATTAAGCAGATACATCGCTACAGCAAAGATCGGCATCCCAACAAGAAAGTAAATGCTACGTTTGTTGAGCAGAATGCGTTTGAGAATGTCAAATCCCACCTCTTTTACGGTAAAGCCAAAGAGCACCCAGCCGCCGATACTGCCGGCAAGTGCCAGACCGGCCGCGCCGAGGGGCTGCATGAGCAGCAGGGAAAAGCTTACCGAGGTAACAAGCGAGTAAACGGCTACCTTGGCTGCCTTTTTGTGGCGGTGGGAGGCATAGAGAAAAAGCGAGAAGAGTTTTGCAAGGCCGAAGGGCAGCAGTCCAACCATATACATGCGCAGCACTTCCATGGTCTGAAGCGTCTCTACATGGGTAAATTTACCGCGTTCAAAGAGCAGCCAGATGATAGGTTCGGCAAGCAGAATACCGCCGATCATCGCGGCACCGAGCAGAAAGGCAAGGAGCCAAAACGCCTGGGTAAGGTTCTCGTACGCTTTCTCTTCCTGATTGTTCTTCAGTGCTTTTGAGACAGTAGGAAAGAGCACGGTTGCTGTGGCAATAGCGATGATGGCCAGCGGGAGTTGAAAAATACGGTTGGCATAGAATAGAAATGAGACTGAACCGGTGGCAAGGAATGTCGCCAGAATTGTGTCGACAAAGGCGGATATCTGCGGGGTGGAGTTACCGAGAATTCCGGGCAGGAAGAGGGACTTGAAATGTTTTTCCTCCTCTTTGACGTCCTTGACTTTTCGGTATTTCCATCCACCGATAAGCAGCCGGTCGAGCTTGAAGCGGTGCAGGGTAATGAGGTGCGCAACAATCTGTAGCACCCCGCCGATGAGGACGGCAAAGCTGAGAGCATAGGCGACGGTTTGGGGGTCACGTTTCATAAAGATCCACAGTGCGGTGATCATCGAGATGTTCAGCAAGGCTGTCGACATTGCCGTTGTGGCAAAGTGCTCCCTGTATTGCAACAGTGTGGCAAGGAAGGTGACGATGAAGATGAGGTCGAGGTACCAGAAGTTGATCGCCGTAAGTGGTGCGGTCTGTGCTATCTGATCCCAGCTCCATCCCCATGCGAGCAGTTTGGTCATAGGTTCGGGAAAGAGTGTAATGACAATTGAAAATGAGATGAGAAAGAGCAGAAATCGCAAAAAGATGCTTGTCGCAAAGACTCCCTTGTGTTTCGATGCGATGAAGGAGGGCATGAATGCCTGTGTAAAGGCACCTTCAGCAAAGATACGACGGAAAAGGTTGGGCAGTTTGAAGGCGACAAAGAACATATCCGACCAGACTGATGCCCCGAGTGCGGAAGCCATGAGTACATCACGCCCCAGCCCTGTTACACGTGAGAGGAGTATGCCAAAACTGTTGGTAAAGATCGATCGCAGGCGCATGGTTCTCTTTTCGTTTGGGTTTTGCGTATTTTAGCGAAAGGTTGATTTGAGGCAGAAATATGACAATATGACATCTTTTTGGTGTATCGATGAGGCAGTCGTGCTATACTTCCTAAAACGAACACAAAGGAACGCAATGATAGTTGGAATCGAAGGGAATGTGGAGCACAAGGATCCCACTTATGTACATCTGAATGTTAACGGGCTGGTGTATGAAGTACACATCTCCATCAATACTTCAAACGCGATCAAAGAGAAGCGTGTGAAACTTTTTGCCACACGTATCATCCGTGAAGATACCGATGCACTTTACGGTTTTATGGAGCGTAATGAAAAAAAGATGTTCGATACGCTCATCAAGATCAACGGTGTCGGCCCCAAAGTAGCCCTTGCCGTCTGTTCGACATTTACTCCCGAAACCTTTGCTAAAGTGGTTACCTCCAAGGATGTGGGAATGCTGAAGCGTGTCCCCGGCATCGGCCCCAAAGCGGCAAGCCGTATTCTGGTGGAACTTGCAGACTTCATTGTCGACGGTGACGGAGCAGGGGAGAGTGTGGGCGCATCGATGGTCGAAGCGACCATGGCGCTTGAGAGCCTCGGTTTCAAGAAAGAGGCGATTCAAAAAGCACTTGCCGGATGCAGTGGCGATACGGCGACACTGGTCAAAGAGGGGTTGAAGAAGTTGCAGCGGTTGTGATCAGTGTTCCACAAACACAAGCTCCCCAACCGGCTGTCCGATGGCATTTGAAACGACATTGCATTTGACGATGAAGAGGTAGAAAGCCGTTCTGTCACAGACATCGTAGAGGGATTCGTAGTTTCCCATTCCTTTTGAAAGGACGATATCGGCGGTTTCAAATAGCTCTTTGGCGTATGTGTTGGCATAGTCAAGGTCGAAGCCGGGAGTAGGAACGCCGGTATCTACTATGGTTGCGACATCCTCTAACAGCTTTGCCTCTTTGACGGTAACATCGTTGATGATAGGTTTTCCACGTACGAAATAGTAAATATCGATGTCATAGGCTTCTTTGATTTTTTTGATGAGTAACCGGTCAAAAACGTGTTCTCCGGTGTTGTCACCAAGATAGACGAGACTGCCGGCTTTTTCAAGTGCCTTTTGAAAGGCTTCAAAGTCATCGATGCCAAATTGTCTGTGAAAATGGCTTTGGATAATCTCGTTAAGATCGAATGTCTGCTGTGCACCAAAATCGATGACGTTGCCAATGACTGCGAACTTGATGGCATCATGCAGTGTGGTGACAAAAGAGGTATCGACACTGAGCGCCACTTTGGTTGCCTCCTCTTTTGATGTGGCAACAGGGTCGTCGATACCGGTGATTTCGGCAATTTTGCCATAGGTATGCTGTGCAATTTGCGGGGGTGTCATTTCAAGTGAGCTTTCAATGAGAATTTTTGCCGTCTCGTCAAGCAGGGTTTTACTTGTTGCATCATCAAGCTGAAGCAGCTTGGTGACCTTCAGTGTCTGGTTCATGATGCAGGTGATACAGTCTGGTTTTATGTGCATGTTTTCCTCATTTTGGTTTTGATTCCGGTTGCCCAATGACGCACTGGTTATTGGGGTTTTTGACTTTTTGTCATCCCGGACTTGATCCGGGATCTTGACACTTTTGAGCTAATTGATGTAAAGATTCCTGATCAAGTCAGGAATGACAAAGTTTAAGCTTTGCATCAACCAAACAATGCAAAATTCCCTTAACCCTTAACCCTTAACCCTTAACCCTTAACCCTTAACCCTTTTCAGTACTCGTCTCGCGGAAACGAAACAGTCGTGGTAGTGGCCGTACGTAATGGGTGAAATGATAATGCCTTTTTTCTTAGAGGCTGCATGGATGAATTTTCCGTTGCCGAGATAAATACCGACGTGTGTAACGGGGATGCCGCGTTTTTTGTCTGTCAGGAAGAAGAGCAGGTCGCCTTTTTGCAAATGGTCAAGATCGACAGGCATGCCTTTTTTGGACTGTGCCCAGGCGGTGCGGGGAAGGTTGACACCGTTTTTTTTGAAAAGATACTGTACATATCCTGAGCAGTCGAAGCCTTCAGGTGTTGTGCCTCCCCAGACATACTTGCCGCCTTTGAAGTATTTGGCATAGCGCAGCAGCGCTTCGCGGTCGGCAGCGGTAAGGCGGTAAGTCTTGCCCTTTTTCTTGGCAGCGGCACTTGCCTTGGCAATGCGTTCAGCCGCTTCACGTGCCATTTGGGCTGCTCGTGCAAGATTCTCTTCCCGGTGGAGTGCATCATAGATGGCCTGGAGAGAATATTCTCTGGCATCCTGATTCAGGCAGGCGTTGTTACACTTTTTAAGCTGCTTTTCTTCAACAACTTTGCCCTTCTTGTCTGTGATGACAAAAAGGTTGGAAGCAGACAGTAGTGCGGGCAGGAAAAAAAGGAGTCTGTAGGGTTTCATCATTTTTTAATTGTAGCATAGATTTGGGCGAATGGATGTGACTTTTGTGCTTTTGGTACTGCATTTTGGGAGTGGCGTGTCGTTCGGTTTCAAAGTAAAGGAGTGTTTAGCGTTTAGATTTGAGGCATGAATTTATTTACAAGGTATATACTTCGTTAAATATGTAATTCGTATTTCTGTGTCATCCCGGACTCGATCCGGGGTCTTGACGTTTTTCAGCAAATTGGCGTAAAGATTCCTGATCAAGTCAGGAATGACGAACTTTAAGTTTTACTTCAGCCAACCTATGCAAAATTTCCTCATTGGTTTTCGCTATAATGCGCCCCATGCAAACACCAGTCATTATTATCGGCGGTGGGGCGAGTGGATTGATGCTCGCTTCGCTGCTTCCCAAAAACAGTGCCATTGTTATTGAATCGAACCCCAGAGCGGGGGAGAAGATACGTATCTCTGGTGGGGGAAAGTGTAACATTACCAATGCCGTGATGGATACGGAGCATTATCTTGGCAGTGATACGTTTGTGTCAGATATATTGCACTGTTTTGATGAAAAGGCACTGCTTACGTGGCTGAAACAGCGAGGACTGAAACCGGTACTGCGTAAAGGCAGCCAGTACTTCTGCCCGCAGAGTGCAACAGAGCTTTTGGATCTGCTGCTTAAAGAGGCACGCAGGCAGAAACGTTTGCTTGGGGAGAAGGTGCTGGAGGTTCGCAAGCGTGATACATATTTTTATGTAAAGACCAACCGGCGTACGATCACGGCAAACAATGTGGTGGTCGCTTCCGGGGGATTGAGTTTTCCAAAGCTTGGTGCCAGCGGTATCGGATATGAGATTGCTGAACATTTTGGGCATACTGTCACGAGAACAGCACCGGCACTGGTAGGCTTTACGGTGCAAAAAGAGCAGTTTTTTTTCAAAGAACTCAGCGGTATTTCGACCGATGTGGTCATTACTGTCGGACAGAAGCGATGTGAAGGTTCACTGCTCTTTGCGCATAAAGGCATCAGCGGGCCGGCAGTGCTCGATACATCGCTTTATTGGGAAAAAGGTCAAATCGAGATTGACTTTCTGCCGGGCTTTGCGTGGGAGCAGGTAGGTAAGAGTAACAAGCGTATTACTTCGTTGTTGCCACTGCCAAAACGCGTTGCTAAGGCATTTTTGGTACAATTTGCAATCGAAGACAAGGCAGGGACTGCATTGTCCGAAAGGGAACTGCAACAGCTTCAAACACTTAACCGTTATACATTTGCACCGGCAGGGACGTTTGGCTACAGCAAGGCAGAAGTGACCAAAGGCGGTGTGGCGACAGATGAAATAGATGTTGTTACGATGCAGAGTCTGAAAACAGAAGGACTCTACTTTACGGGTGAAGTAATGGATGTGACAGGGCAGCTTGGAGGCTACAACTTTCAGTGGGCTTTTTCGAGCGCCTATGTTTGTGCGCAGGGACTTAAAAAACAGGGGAGAGAAGAATGAAAAAACGTTTTGGATGGGCGGTAGTGTGTGCAGTGCTGCTGAGCGGGTGTGTTGGGATGCCGGACAAAGAAGGATGGCACAGCAGTCAAAAAGAGGAATTTTTGGAAATTCTTCAAGAAGACAAGTACGCTTCGCTTTGCGGTGATGAAGCACTTTATAATAAAGTGCGTCAAAGTGAAGACTCACGTTTGATGTTCAAACTGCTGGTGGATTATACGAATCATCTTGCCAACAGCTGCATTGACATTCGAAGTTTCAAGGCGGCGCAGCAAGAGCGCAAAACACCGAAATTTAAAACGGCGTATGAGATCTACAGACAAAAAGTCGATCCCAATACGATTAGAGCTGAACTGAAAGCCGGTAAGAGCATTGAAGAGATTCTTAAACCTTACGTACCGGCCTACAGAGAGTTCGGACGACTCCTTGCTGCCTATAAAACACTTGAAAAAGAACCCGATGTCGATCCTGCCAAACTGCGAAAGGTACGTTTGAGTCTTGAGCGTGTCAAACTGATGAAACCGTTAACAAGCAAAAATTATGTTCTGGTGAATATTCCCGAGTTCCGTGTACGTGTTATTGAAGATGGAAAAACGGCGGTCAGTATGAAAGTGATTGTAGGCAAGAAACGGCTGCAAACACCGATCTTTGGAGAGGGATTGAAGTATATTGTTGTCAATCCTCAGTGGAATGTACCTGATTCCATCGCACGCAACGAAGTGATCCCCAAGTCATTAAAAAATCCGGGCTATCTGGCAAGAAACGGTTTGGTGATCCGAAAAGACTACAACCTTGAATCTCCTGCACAGAAGTTCGATCCGGCTTTGGCAAGCAATTATGTCGGGGGCAAAGGTCCTGTACCTTTCAAGTTCATCCAGCCGCCGTCAAAGCATAATGACCTTGGACGTGTAAAATTTCTTTTCCCGAACAACCATTCGGTCTATATGCACGATACGCAGTCCAAGCATCTTTTCAAGCGGACAGTGCGCTGTTACAGCCACGGTTGTGTCCGTCTGGAACGCCCCAACGAGATGCTCAGACATATTATAGAACACTATACAAACCTGACCTGGGACGAGGCAAAAGAGAAGTATGACAGCCTTAAAACCCACTACATTAGCATTACCAAGCCATTGCCTGTGCATACAGCGTATCTGACAGCCTATGTGGAAGATGATGGAACGGTACACTTCTTTAACGATATCTACGGATACGACAAAATACAAAAACTTAAAAAGTAAAGACGGCGGATGAAATGGACAAGAAGGTGGCTGATTCTGGCTGATCTCCTTGTCATTGCTCTGCTGCTTCTCTCTTTTCTCCCTCTTTTTATTACTATACCACAGCTACAACAAATGCCTACACCTGTAATGCCTGCAGCCGTGCAGACACCGCCTGTCATGCACACTGTGCCGGCTGAGCAGAATGAGAGCAACACTTCACAACTGCCTGAAGAGAGTGTTTCCCTCTCACTTACGGATCTTTTGACAGAAGAGGAAAACCGTACAATGAGCCTTGAAGAGGTGATGCGTATTTCACAGGAGGTTGCGATGCAGGAATATCTGGAGAGGCGGAAATATCAGTATGTTTCACTCAGAGAGCGGCTAAAAGCACTTGGTGTCAAAAAGGGTGATGCTGTTTATATCCGCATTTTTAAGAAAGAGGCGATCTTGGAGGTGTGGATGAAGAAGGATGAGCGCTACGTACATCTCAAAGACTATGCCATCTGTGCCTATTCCGGACACCTCGGCCCCAAACTGAGAGAGGGGGACAGGCAGGCGCCTGAGGGTTTCTACCGTGTCTACAAAAAGCAGCTCAATCCCCACAGCAAATTTCACCTTGCCTTCAACCTTGGCTATCCCAACGCTTATGACCGTGCCCACCACCGCAGCGGCTCCTTTCTGATGGTACACGGTAACTGTGTGTCCATCGGCTGTTACGCTATGACCGATACAAAGATAGAAGAGATTTACAGCCTGGTATCTGCTGCATTGCGTAACGGACAAAAGTATGTACCGGTACACATCTTTCCATTTAGAATGGAGGATGAGACAATGGATGCCTACAGCGAGAGCCGATGGTATGACTTTTGGATGGAGCTTAAAGAGGGATATGACTATTTTGAGGCGGAGGAGGTGCCTCCAAAGATAACGGTAGTTGGCGGGCACTACGTTGTCTCAGCACCGGAAGAGTGATGCTGTGGCGGTTGAAAATGTGTAAATATATGATCTAAAGTGATGCAAATGTAATCACTTTCGCATCACGATTCTCCAAGACCGAAGACATTGGAAAGGGTGTTGATGTAGTTGAAGTATCCGGTGATGGCAACCGCTTCAATGATCTGTACATCACTCCAGCCCATCTCCTTGAGTGCATCAATATCTTCTTTCATGATCTTGTAGTTGTCTTTTTGTGCCGCACGAATGCAGAAGTTCAGCAGGGCTTTTTCTTTCTTATCGGCCTGCATCGCTTCTACGCCTTGCAGAATCTCATCAATCTGTTCCTCACTGAGCCCCAGCATCCTGGCGATGCTCTTGTGTACATCTACACACATCTTGCAGCCGTTCTCTTTGGAGATGAGCAGGGCAATGGCCTCTTTAATGTCGTAGCTGAGTGTTGTTTCATCGAGCAGATATTTTTGTACCATGCCGTCTGTCGCCATATAAATCTTCTCATCGATTGCCAGCAGCTTGAAAATTTCTCCCAGCTTTCCGGTCTTTTCCAAAATGGGGCGTGCCTTCTCCTGTATTGCCGGGCTCATTTGTTCAAATTCGGGTAGATCGATATGTGCCATGGTTTTGTTCCTTTTTTAAGTATTCAATTGTTGGTTACAGCAGTTCCTCAAAGGTCGTGTTCTCAAGCTTCTTTTTGAGCACATGTTCAATTACTTTGCTAAAAATTCCTTCATCTTCAGGTTTCATTGTTTTAACGGCTTTTGCCAGTACACGGATGTCGTAGAGGCTCGGATATATCTCTGGTACAGGCTTCTCCAAGTTGAGCAGACCGTAGACTGCCATGATGGCAGAACGGACGGAGTACTCTACGGTAAAGACACAGTCGTTCTCGATCTCGCAGAACTGTCCCAGAAAAGCGAGGTTGGTGCTGCCATGCGGGATGACCTCCGGTCTGTCACCCTTGAGACGCGGCATAAACTGGCTGGTGATGTAGGGCATCATGGCCGGGATGACGATACACTCGTCGATGTAGGGCTGCATCTCGTCCGCATCGATACCAAGGTGGTAGAGCAGTTCCTGCAGCAGTTCTCTGCCAGAACATTCGCTCATCTTCTTGTCGATGAAATCCCCCTTGTTGTCGGGGAAGAGGGCATATGCCCAGGCGACGGTTGTGTCCTCAGGCTGGTTTTTGAACTGCGGCTGGCGGTTGACGGTGACACTCATGAGCCAGCTTGAGTCCTTGACGGTGATGATACCGCCTGTTGCAGTGCGGTGCGGCAGGAACTTGCGTTCAGCGAAATCTTCAAGGAGTGCGCGCAGCTTTCCGCCTTTTGCTGTGATGGTAAAAGACTCCCATTTGGTTTTGTCGATGTCGCTACAGAAAACTTCCGGTTTTCCAAATGCTTCATCTTTTGCTGCAATTTTCTTCCACAGATGCCATACCGCCCCCTCGCTTCTGTCAAGCAGCGGAGGGGTATCCATGTTGCCAAGAGAGCTGTTTTCAGTCATAGAGCCGTTGGTGAAGAAGACAAGGTCATCTTTTGTTGCAGAAATGACTTCATCTTTACCATTGCGTTTAAGATGGATTGCCGTGACAGTTTTCTCTTCGTCAGTCATGTCGATGTCAAGATCCGTGACAACGGTGTTGAAGACGAACTTCACCCCTTTGGACTCCAGATGTTTTTTCAGCGGAAGTACAAGCGATTCGTACTGGTTGTATTTGGTAAAGACAAGCCCGCGCATGGTGCTCATGCCCGGTACCAGGTGAATGAACCGCTGCATATAGCGTTTCATCTCTACAACACTGTGCCATGTCTCAAAAGCGAACATACTGCGCCAGTAGAGCCACATATCCGTTTCGAAAAAGGAGCTGTCGAAGTAGTCGTCTACCGTCTGTGTACCGAGGTCTTCTTCTTTCGTCAGCAGCAGTTTTGTCAGTTCGTGGGTGTGTTTTTCATGCAGCCCCAGATCGGTTCTGCGGTGCTTTTCGCCACGGTTGTAAATGACACGTACCTTGGAGAAGTTGGGATCAATCTCGTTGAGTTCTCTGAACTCGTCAAGTACAGTGCGTCCCTCCTCTTCGATGGAGGGGATCTGCCCGTAGAGATCCCAAAGACACTCGTAGTGCGCCTCCATCTCCCTGCCGCCGCGTGCGACAAAGCCTTCTTTGGGACTGCCTGCACCGTCAAGCGCACCGCCGGCAACACCGTCATGTTCGAAAATGGTGATTTGCTCACCTTTCATGTAACCGTCACGCATCAGGTACTCTGCTGCCGAGAGAGACGCGATGCCCGAGCCAATGAGAAAGGCCCGTTTATTTTCGATGCCTTCGGGTTTTCTGGGGTGAATTCGTTGGTAGTTGTTCATAAAGTGATCCTCTTTAGATG